>JAJRZC010000159.1 GCA_024275435.1 Alphaproteobacteria bacterium | reverse complement strand
TCGCAACATTGCCCGACCCCGACACCACGCATGTCTTGTCACGTAGGCTGTCGCCCCGATGCTGTAGCATGTTTTCGCAGAAGTAGACACACCCATAGCCGGTCGCTTCGGTGCGCAAAAGACTGCCACCGTACGACAAGCCCTTTCCCGTCAACATTCCGACGAACCGATTTTCTAGCTTCTTGTAAGTGCCAAACAGATAGCCAATTTCTCGCGCACCGACTCCGATGTCGCCGGCAGGGATGTCGGTGCATTCGCCAATGTAGCGATGCAGTTCGATCATCATCGCTTGGCAAAATCGCATCACTTCGTCGTCGCTTTTGCCTTTCGGATTGAAATTCGCGCCCCCTTTGCCACCACCCATCGGTAGGCCGGTAAGGCTATTCTTAAAGGTCTGCTCGAAGCCGAGAAATTTCAACACGCTTTGACTGACCGTGGGGTGAAATCGTAACCCGCCTTTGTAGGGACCGATCGCATTGTTGAACTGAACCCGCCAAGCCCGATTGCAGCGGACGTTGCCAGCATCGTCTTGCCAACAGACGCGAAAAGAAATGATCCGGTCTGGTTCTGTCATCCTTTCTAGGATATGAGCCTTATGGTACTCCGGATGCTTGGCAGCAAATGGCATGACGGTCTCGACAAACTCTCGTACTGCTTGGTGAAATTCCAGCTCGCCCGGATTTCGTTTGACGAGTCCTTGCATAAAATCTTCGACATGGCCGTTAATTTCCGTAGTCATTGGCTCGGTTCTCCTGAAATACACTAATCGAACAACATGCAAGGCAAGTCGACAGGTTATTCGATGCCGGGCGAATCAACTTTCTTCATGGGCATCAGGGATTGGCGGAAGAAATCGACCGAACACGAAGGCCGTCACAAGTTCCTGGCAGGCCTTGCACAACAAATGGCGGGCGCTCGCAGGGGCCATCTGGCGACTCTTTCCAGGAGATCTGCAAGTCCTTTTGCTAGCCAAAGATCGAAAAAATGAACCACAACGGCACGACGGACACACCGAGTTTTTTTGCGTTGTGCTCGTTGTGGTTGGAGTCTTGTAAGCGGTGGAGGAAAGTGACCTTGCAGCTCGTCTGGCGACCCTTTTCAGCAGATCTGCAAAGTCGTGTTTTCGAACCGCCAAGGACGCAAGAGCGCCAAGAAAAATCTAGAGGCTACCATTATGCTCGGGATTTTCATTTGGCGTCCTTGGCGGTTTCTTTTGTATTCCTGGTCTTTGCAGTCCTCCTGACGACTTTTTTGTCAAAATTTGGTTCAGCGCAAAATGATGTGCGCAGGTTGAATATTGTCTATCCGATGAGTTCGAACTTGGCGAGATGCAGTGCGTAGAGTTTGAGCTTCAAGTATTCGAGGTCCATGAATCCGTAAGCCTGCCGTTTCAAGGTTTGATTTTGGTATCCGTTCACGAATCAAAAAGAAGAAGAACCACGGAGACACGGAGAACTCAGAGAAAAAGCTCTTTTTATCCATTGCGATTCAAAAGACATCCTGGCTGGCTTCTTATGCCCTGCTAAAAACAGATCTTGATGAAAAACTCTGTGTTCTCCGTGTCTGTTATGTAGTTCAAGGTCAAGGGTGTTGTCGCAACGGGAATTGGCGAGAGGAGAAAATCACGTGCCGTCTGTTATTCGATCGTCAACGCAGGAGCACTGAGATCATTTTATCGAAACGCTGGAAACAGACCAAACTCAGTGACGGGCGATGAGCCCAGGACACAAACGGTCGTATCTGTCCATTTTGATGCGGCATTCTTCCTAAATTAACGAGTCAAGACCAGTTTTGGTGTCACTTTGCGTTTGCTGCGTAATCCTGACAAAGAACAATTGGGCTTGATTCGATGGTTTTGGGCCATTTTCACATCAAAATGGACAGATACAAACGGTCGTGTTCCCTTCGTGATGGTGGACGGATCATTCTCCAATCGCAAAAACCTGTTGCCGATTCCTTTTTCAAAGTGTTCACTTCCACGTCCAACCTTTTTTCTT
>JAJRZC010000158.1 GCA_024275435.1 Alphaproteobacteria bacterium | reverse complement strand
CGCGTCGCCAGTTGGGGCAAATTAAATCCTGATCCCTTGTCCTTGGAAAAAATAGCCCAGCTTCGTTCCACAGCCTCGAAAATCATGGACCGCGTCAACTTCGATGTCGGCCCTGATTCCTGAAGTCGGCCCCCCAAGGCATGATCAGAATAAAATTATACCGGCACCAAAAACTGGTGCCGGTCACATCAATACCCTGAGCCAATACTCACGCCGCCCAGCCAGCATTCAAAAACCCAGCCAGATCATCGGTCAAGAATTGTACATGCCCCGGTAACTCCTGCCATGTCGCAATTTTCTTTTGAGCCGGATGATCCATGTAATGCGACATCACCAAAACGGTCTTCATACCAAGCTCAAAAGCTGGTTCCAGATTGTGAGGCAAATCTTCAAACATCGCCGCGCTCTTAGGATCAACATTGTGAGCATTGGTCATTCGCAAAAATGCATCGTGAGAGGGTTTCGGCACAAAATCACACGACTCGATGGAACAAATATCCTCAAACAATTCTAAGACGCCGAGTTTTAAAGCGACCCTCTCAGCATGACCTCGCGAACCATTGGTGAAAATAAGCTTTCGCCCCGGCAAAGCATCAATCCCGCGACGCAAGTCTGGATGCTCTCGTACGCAGTCCAGGTCAATGTCATGCACAAAATCGAGAAACTTCGACGGGTCGGTGCCATATACCTTCATCAGCCCTGCCAGAGTAGTGCCGAATTGATAGTAATAGCTTTTTTGCAAATGCCGCGCATACGCCAACGGCACACCAAGCTCTTGCGAAATGAACAAGCCCATACGCTTGTCGATCTGCGCAAACAAATTGATTTCCGAAGGGTAAAGCGTGTTGTCGAGATCAAAGATCCAGACCTGCGTGTTCGCAAATACTTCTCCCTTATCGCCATTGACCAGGGGATGAGAACTAAAGTTCGTCTTTAGTTTTGGGATGACGATGTCCGACATAAAAATTTGAACCTTAAGGCCACAACTGCCTTCACCAACACCAAACCGACAGGCTGATCACGCAAGCTTACGACTTATCGCTCCGGTTAAGTTGGTTTTCCTGGCCGATAAGCGTTCCCACACCATGCTCTGTGAAAAGCTCCAGCAAAACACAGTGGGGCACGCGACCATCAATAATAACAACAGCCTCAACGCCACTTTCCACCACGTTGATGCACCCTTCAACTTTCGGGATCATCCCCCCCGAAATGGTACCGTCCTTCATCAATTCTCGCGCAGCTTCAATACTCAGTACCTCCACAAGCTTACCGGATTTATCCAGCACACCTGCAACATCTGTCAAAAGCAGCAAGCGTTTGACGCCCATCTCCTTGGCAAGTGCGGAAGCAAAACTGTCGGCGTTTATATTGAGCGTTTCCCCACTCTTGGAAATGCCCACAGGAGCAATGACCGGAATAAGATCAGAGTTGGAGATCACATCCACAATATGCGGATTAACCTCGATAGGGTCACCCACATAACCAATGTCAACCGCCTTCATAAGATTGGATGAGGGATCTACAATTTGCGTAATTTTTTCCGCAATCATCAAATTGGCATCCTTGCCACAGATACCAACAGCCTTTCCGCCTTGACGATTAATGGCCCGAACGATCTGTTTGTTGATGGCACCCGCAAGCACCATCTCAACAACTTCCACCGTCGGCTTGTCTGTCACACGTAAGCCATTGACAAACTCACTGTTCATCTGAAGCTTTTTCAGCATAGCGGCGATTTGAGGTCCGCCCCCATGCACCACAATGGGATTTACACCCGATTGTTTCAAATAAACGATATCCTGGGCAAAAGCGTCAGAAAGCGCCTCGTCACCCATCGCATGACCGCCAAATTTAACGATAACCGTCCGGCCATCATAGCGGATGAGATACGGCAAGGCCTCAGCCAAAATCCGCGCCTGAATATGTGCCGTGATCGTCGCTGTTCGGTTAGAGCTCATCGTAGGCTTTATCGCATTCCTATATTGCGCAACACCAGTATGCGCTGTTTCAATAATCCAGGACGCCCCATCTTAACCAAAATCCTCTATTTCATAGGCTTGAAACATCAGTGAGGCTTGAAAAAGGACTATGAAAGCCCTGGAAAGTTCAAGTAAACCTTTGCAGGATACTTCCATAAAGTTAGGCAGCAGTTATATCGAGATCACCACAATCCACAACGGATTTCCCCCACATTCACATGCCACTAAGATAGATCAAACACCTGTACATTACCGGGTGTATAAGCGGTATCAATCTCTAAACAGTATTTAAGATATGCGGTTTTCACTCTATGTAGAAGAAAAGGCCGCCGTGATTCTCCTCAAATACGGCCAGCGAGGGTGAGCATTCAACGATTTGCACACAAAATAGCAGAAAAAGGAACCATGAATGACGGCAGCGTTCGCCAAGGAGTTGGAACGTATCCCAATGTCGAAGGCATTGGTCTCGACGCTTACGCGCGCTGCCGAGTATGCGTCCAGCCAAGCTCACCTCGAAATCACGCTGAATCATCTGCTATTAGCACTTACAGAGGACCAGGACGCCGAAGTGGTCCTCGCAACCAGCAATGTCAACGTCGTTGACCTGAAAAGCGATGTAGCCAGCCAGTTGGGCCTCATAGAAGAACGCCTTCCCCTGGACCAAAAAGAAACCACCCAGATATCACCCGATGTTCGACGCATCCTAGAAGCTTCTGCACAAGCAGCTCAGGGCCGGCGAAATGAGATCAATGGCGCCATTGTACTAGCCGCTATCGTTGGAGATGGTAACAGCACCGCCGCCAATTTGCTTCGCGTGCAGGGTCTTACCTTCGAAGCCGCAATTCAAGCACTCCAAACCTCCCTCGCAACTCCCCCCCCCAGCGAGGAACCCAAACCCGCTGTCCCATCATCAAGACCTTTAGCAGGTTCCGCAACAGCCGAGGACTTTCTCGCCCAGGCGCGCGCAAAAGTTCAATCAAAAAAGACCACAACAAGGCGTCCAGCCAAACCGCGAGCGCGCGCAGAAGAAGTCTCTTCGTCAATCCAGAGCGAAGATGCAGCGCCAACAGTTCTACAAACGCCACAAACTCAACAACCTAAGCCGGAACTGCAAGCCAAGAAAGACACAACGAGTCCCCCATCAAGCCCACCAAACGAACCAGCATCTCAGGAAACCCCACCCTCTGAAGGCCCGCCCTCTGAAGGATGGTCCCCACCAAAGAGTTCGCAGCCTCCTTCACCGCCACCCCAGCCACGTCAGGTGCGTCCGCCGCCACCCCTTCAATCCGATGTGCCCAACACAGCGCCTCCTGGTTATCGTCCGGAGTTTCCACCAAATCCAACACAACCCGGCCACCCTCCAACAGGAGGGCCGAGAACCGGTCCGCCGGGAATTCCAACTCAGGCACCTTCAACCGGTCGCCCTCCCCCAGCAACACCACCACCGAGGGGCGGCCCACCCCAACCCGCTCCAGCCAACACGCGAACACCCCCACCTACACCAAGACCACCGTGGCAAAGCGGGGCCGAACAGCAACGCACCCGGGTTGCAACGAACGCCCCCCAGGGTTTGGGACAAACAACGGAGCCCCTCCAGGAGCAGACCGAACGAACCCGCAGGCCAACGCGTCCACCAAACACCAACGTCGAAGCTGGTCAACTTGTAGAAAACATACCCCGGACCATGAAGGTGGATGTCCCCACCTTGGCCGAGGTATCCATCGCGCGCGCAGATGTAAAAAACCTTACCGATACCCTCAGTGGTCCCGGCCCGGCTTACCAGCACAAACTATCAATCACCAAAGCAATGTCCGTGCGCCTGCGCGCACCTGACGGCGGCTTCTTCATTGAAACCGCCTCTCCGGAAACGCAATGGATCGACAATAACCTTGGTATCGAAACAGATGACTTTGCCACATGGCGCTGGAATATTACGCCAAAAACACGCGGCAAAAAGCGCTTGCAGGTTATCATCTCCGCACGCACCGTAGGCGCTGACGGCCTCGCAGCAGAAACCGCACTTCCCGATCAGGTCATCGAAGTAAAAGTAAAAACAAACTACGCCAAAAACGCCAAGCACCTTGTTGGCTGGACACTGGCAGCAGTGATCGGCGGCCTGTTCGCGCGCTTTGGAGAACAAATCTGGGAACATGGCCAACAGCTCATTACAACGATCATATCAACCACTTGATCGAGATGCTACACACTCCAATACTCTAAGAGGTTGAGAAAGAATCATCCCCCGGCCGAAGACAAAAAAACCAACTTCAGCGCCACTCTAAACTCATCACGAAGTAAAGGTCCTGTGCCTCTCTTGACTTAGTCCCCAATAGCTTGCGGACCTCACCAGAAGACAGCAACAACACCAAAGCAAAAGAAGACCTAAAATCTCTACCTGATAGGCCGGCGATATTGCTGATCCTTGTTGAGTTTATATGTCCAATCATGCCCGGAATTCTTCCAGCCATTAACGGTACGGCGCCCAAGCTTGTCACTAGCACCCTCAAAGCCATCAACGACACTATAAACCTGACTGTAGCCCTGCTTATGAAGCACATTCACCGCTGCCGCGCTACGCCCGCCGGAGCGGCACATAACAAATATTTTTGAAGATTTATCCTTACCCAGTGACTTCACAACACGCTCAACGCCCGCCACAAAATCTTCATTCGGTACCATTTCAAGGCTTCCTTCAAGGTCTTCAGGGCCCGTTGCAGTAATCAACCTCAAGAAAGGAACGTTATAAGCTTTGTTGGGAGCACCAACGAAAGCAACTTCGGGAATGGTGCGCACATCCAGTAAAATGATTTCCGGATCAGCCATCATTGCATCACCTGCCTCTTTGGCGGTGACGTAAAGCTCCGCAGTGGTTCTCTTAAACTTGGGAAGCTGTCCAGCTTTTACTTCGCTTGATGTCTCAGCCGCTTGAGCACCAACAAAAGGCACGCCCCCCACAACAAGAGCACCACCCAAAGCAACAGCAACGGCGACAAGTTTCAGCAACTTCATCATAACAATCTCCTAGGGGCACGTTCAACCCATCTCCCAATGGGAATTCATCGAACTATAATCAAAACATAAACGGCAGGTCTGTGACCAAGTCACCAAACAAAAAGCCCCAAAGGAACCAATCCGTAAGAATCAATCAGAAAGAAAAAATCCGCTTGTGCCTAGACGCGGCCCAGCTCTACTAGGCGGAAAAATCCGCGAGAACCTGTGCCATAGAAGCACGCAAACCTGAAAGACCGACACCGGATTGCGATGAGGTGGCAAGCACCACCGGAAACGCCGCCGGTCGCTTGGCAATGACGCTTCGGGTTTTCAAAACCACGTCCTCAAGCTTATAAGAATTGAGCTTATCAGCCTTCGTTAAAACCACCTGAAACGACACGGCAGCTTCATCAAGCATATCCATGATCTCTAGATCGTTGTGTTTTATGCCGTGACGAGCATCGATAAGCAAAAACACACGCGCCAATGTCGCCCGACCGCGCAAGTAATCCTTAACAAGCGTCGTCCAAGCCTCAACTTTCGATAAGGGGGCTTTGGCAAAGCCATACCCCGGCATATCAAAAAGCAGTAGAGGCGCAAGCTCAGGCTTAAAAACATTGAGCTCCTGAGTTCGCCCAGGCGTGTTGGAAGTCCGCGCCAGATTACGACGGTTTAAAACCGCATTGATTAAACTAGACTTACCGACATTGGACCTCCCGGCAAACGCAATTTCTACCGGTCCGGCCTCAGGCAGGTGCTCAAGACCCACAACCCCTTTGACAAAATCCCAGCGCATGAGCGCCAACTTCTCACCCGCGACGATCTGATCTTCAGAAAATTCAGGAGAATCACTCATGATCTAAAGAGCTCATTTTCGCTCACGATCCACCCTTATCTTTAGATTTTTTGGACCACATATCCCCCACCACGGCAAAGGTCTTTTTGATATTATCCAGAATCGGAACGTCAACGCCCTCTTTCCTCATAATGTACCATTGCTGTGCAATCGAAAGAATGTTGTTCCATGTCCAGTAGATAACGAGACCAGCTGGGAACGTTGCCAAAAGGAACGTAAACAGCACCGGCATCCAATTAAACACCATCTGCTGGGTCGGGTCAGGCTGAGGAGGGTTAAGCTGCATTTGCAGCCACATGGTAATACCCATCAGCAATGGCCAGACACCGATCATCAAAAACTCGGGAACCGCAAACGGCAACAACCCGAACAAATTGAATATCGAAGTCGGATCAGGCGCCGAAAGATCCTGGATCCATCCAAAAAACGGCGCATGACGCATATCGATGGATATAAACAGCACCTTGTAAAGCGCAAAAAACACCGGAATCTGAAACAGAATCGGAAGACAGCCGGCAACCGGATTGATCTTCTCCTTCTGGTAAAGCTCCATCATCGCCTTTTGCTGGGCCTGCTTGTCTTCTCCATGCTTCTTCTTGATCTCTTCCATTTTCGGTTGCAGCGCTTTCATGCGCGCCATCGAAACGTAGGCTTTGTTTGCAAGCGGATAGAACGCAAGTTTGACAACAACCGTACAGGCAAGAATAGCCAAGCCAAAATTGCCAAACAGCTGATTGAACCAGTCAATCAAGTGATAAAGCGGATACGTAATAAAATCGAACCAACCCCAGTCGATCAGATAATCGAACTGCAATATTCCATTTGCGACTTCATAGTTCTCAATGACCTTGACCTGCTTGGCGCCGGCAAAAAGTTGTGATGAATAACTCGCCTTTCCATCAGCAGGAACAACCAAAGGCTGTGACAGGTAATCAGCCTGATAAGCTTCCTTGGAAATAGCATTCTTGGAAGACGCAAGCTTCATATTTACTGTTACGGGAATCTTTTGATCCGGAACCAGCGTTGCAGCCCAATATTTATCGGTAAATCCGAGCCACCCACCCAAGACTTTTTCATAGTGTTGAGAACCGCCCGGCTCCTGCGCACCTGAATAGGTCAGCTCCTTGAGCCGCTCTTCACCGATCCACCCGATCAAGCCTTCGTGCTGAATCCAAAAACCAGCAATCTTCGGCGTCCCATAACGATAAATTCTCGCATACGGAAACAACGTGACATCGACAGAAGACCTGTTTTCAACCTCATCCTTGATTGAGAACATGTAGTCTTTATCAACTGAGATAGTGCGCTTGAATACAAGCCCGGAACCATTATGCCATGACAACGTAACCGGCGTTTCAGGCGTCAGGCTTTGAGCTCCATCTTCAAGCTTCCACTCACTATCGCGCGAAGGCACAACCGTTTTCGAGCCCGGTGCGATGGTCCAACCATGTTCCGCAAAATAAGGATTGGGAGCCTTGGCAGGTGAAAACAAAACAACATTGGGGCTGTCTTTGGGGGCTTCAACGCGATACTTCTTCAAAACAAGATCGTCGATCCGCCCACCCAGAAGATTAAGCGAGCCAATGAGCGAGGGCGTATCAATCTTTACCCGCTGCTCGCTGCCCAACGCTCGCTCTCGTGTCATCCTTACATTGGTACCTACACTGCTCCCACCTTCCCCGCGCACAGCACCGCTCGTGTCCACACCGGCCGCTGGAACAGCGCCCTCCCGACCAGAAGCAGCATCAACCACCTGTTCTTCGCCTGGCTTGGGTACATCAAGTTTCTGGGGAGGAAAAAACACCTGCCAAGCCAGCAACACGGCCATCGAAAGCACAACGGCCAGAATGAGATTATTAGAATCGTCCGGCTGTTTACCCTGCATGCAAGCCTCGGCTGTAAGAGTGAAAGGACACCATTACCTAAACGCCCTCAAAACAAACTGTTTTGCACCAAGCTTATGACGCCATGAAAACAAGGACGCAGCCCGTATAAATTTCATCACGACCCACGCCCTAATTCCGCCGACAAAAAACTTGGAACAACACATGCTCTAACGTTTTCTACCCTGATCCCGCAACTTGGCATGAACACGTACAAAAGCTTGCGAAAGATCAGATAACAATTCCTCAAAAATCCTGGTTGAAGCCGCTCTTCGTGCCACCAGAACATAATCACAGTCCTTTAACGCCATCTCAGAACCGATCTTTTCTACGGCTGCCTTTAAGCGCCGCCGTATTCGGTTCCGCACAACAGCATTGCCCATCTTCTTCGTAACAGTAAAACCGAAACGTGGCTCCCTAAAATCATCACGTTTATCGACCTTTAAGACTTCAACGCAACACCCCGCCTCAGAGGAATGTTCAAGACCTGTGGCTCCCTGCGAACCTGACAACCTTGCCCCCTCACGCAACTTCACCTGAAGCAAAAACGCCGGAGTTCCCCATGACGCGCCACCTCTGACACGCAGAAACTCCGACCGCTTTTTCAAGGTCGTAAAAGTCAAACCAATGTCCACATGGAACCTTGCACGACGCCAAGCCGTAGATAACCACTACAAACCCAACCGCCTGCAAGTAAATAAGTTCTACGCCGACAACCGCTTACGGCCCTTGGCGCGACGACGCGCGAGCACCCTAAGACCGCCTTTAGTGGCCATCCGCTTGCGAAAACCATGACGGCGTTTGCGTACAAGCCGACTAGGTTGATAAGTACGTTTCACGTTGCATCTCCAATTACGTTCCACCTTGAAGCCGGAAAGGCAAGGGTACGGGAACGCAATAAAGGACGGTTCGCCCGTAAAACGAGCCAAAAAACCGCCACTCCATCTCAAATTCTGCCCAAAAACGGGGATCGCGAGCTTATACGGGGCCCCCCGGTTCAAGTCAATGCTCCAAAAAGCCTCCAATCAGTCCATTCTCACCCCTCAGGCATTTTCACCACAAAGGGCTAAGATCTAAGAGCAACAAAGTGCAACTTCCAATCTTGCCCAAATCCTAAAAAGAGCAGGTTTCATATCACATAAATTCACGAAGCCCTCGATCGCTTCACGTGTACTTGAAACCCACTATTCAACGCGCCCGCTCTCCGTCATCTTCCCCTTAAGAAACACGAAGGACGCTAGTTTCATCCTGGGAGACATGAGATATGACCACCAAATCAGCATTGCTTCAGTACAAAGATCCAATCAATGTTCTCTGCGCTGCCGTCTCCTTGATTGCCGCAACCTTGATGGCCCCGCAACCAGCAAAAGCCGCCAATCTCGCGCAGATATTTAAATCTCACGCTTCTGAACTGACAACGACGGTTGATCACAGCGCCTGGACCAAACTCCTGGGCAAATACGTCGTCGCCGACCCTCAGGGCTTGAACCTAGTCAACTACGCAAAGTTCAAATCCACTGACCACAAAGCCCTGAAAGCCTACATAAAGCACCTGGAAGGCACGAAACCTTCTGAATTAACACGCAAGCAACAGTTCGCGTTCTGGGCCAATCTGTACAATGCCAAAACCATCGACATCATCCTCGACCACTACCCCGTAAAATCCATCAAGAATATCTCTCTCGAAAGCGGTTTATTCAGCGCCTTGAAACAAAGCGTCGGAGCCGGCGGCCCTTGGGATACGGCAGTGCTCACCGTAGCAGGTCAGAAATTGAGCCTGAACGACATCGAACATAAAATACTTCGCCCAATATTTCAGGACCCGCGTGTCCATTATTCCGTAAATTGCGCCTCTATCGGGTGCCCCAACCTGGAAACAGAAGCCTTTACCGCCGCAAACTTGGAAACTCTGCTCGACGCAAACGCTCGTGCCTACATCAACCACCCTCGTGGCGTCACAATAAATGGCACCAAAGTTACAGCATCATCCATCTATTCCTGG
Organism: Alphaproteobacteria bacterium; assembly: GCA_024275435.1. Lineage (GTDB taxonomy): Bacteria > Pseudomonadota > Alphaproteobacteria > Rhizobiales > Hyphomicrobiaceae > JAJRZC01. Next base: position 12,030 of record JAJRZC010000158.1, on the reverse strand, counting down.
TTCCAAGAAGATTTTGGCGGCAATGAAAGTGGTGTTCTCGCCCACCTAAGAAAATACGCCGCCCCAGAACTTAAGGCCAAACTCAAAAATGTCTCGGGTATTTCAGCTTATGCGTATGACTGGAATCTAAACGACACCAAAAAATGATCTTTCAAAACACGCTGTAAATTGAAAAAAATTCCGCTGGAGAAGAACCCAATGAGCCCCCCATCACAATCCTCGCCCCAATCCCCAGCGAGCAAAACAAAATCTAGTTTGACCAAATGGATACCCCTCCTAGCGATCCTCGCAGCCATGGCCCTGGTCTTCGCGATGGGTTGGCACAAGTATTTAACATTCGAGCATATCGGTCGGAACTACGACGCCATACGCGCCTACATCGAAAACAACCTTGCCCTCTCGATCCTTGCCTACATGGGCCTCTACATCATCGTGGTCGCCCTATCACTGCCAGGAGCCCTGGCCTTGACGCTCGCTGGTGGGCTTCTTTTCGGCTGGCAGATAGGGGCCCCCATAACCGTTGTGGCGGCCACAATTGGTGCCACTATAATCTTCTTGATCGCAAAAACATCACTGGGTGAAACATTGGCGGCAAAGGCAGGCCCAGCCATAAACACCCTTCGAGATGGGTTTCAAGATGATGCCATGAGCTACCTCTTGTTTCTCCGGTTGGTTCCCGCATTCCCGTTCTTCATTGTCAACATCGCTCCCGCTCTGCTAGGCGTAAACCTCAGAACCTTCCTCACCGCTACATTTCTAGGTATTATCCCAGGTTCAACCGCATTCTCCTTTGCCGCTTCTCAACTCGGCAGTGTTGTCGAAAAGACCAATGCCGAGCATGCAGCCTGTCTCGCTCAAAAAAGCGCCGAACTCTGTCCGTACGCCATCGACACCAGCACACTTGTGAGCAAAGAAATCATTCTTGCTTTTGCAGCCATCGGAGTCGTTGCATTGATCCCCGTTGTTGTTAAAAAGCTCAGAGGTAAAAAGCAAAAAAATAACTCAGAGAAAAATATTTAACAACGCACCCTCGCCCTCCACCCTACGCGCAACGCTCGTTTCCAACGTGTTTTCAACCTTCCAAATGCCCCCTCGCGTTTATCGCGAGAAGACGTAAAGAACGCGCTCGACGCTGCAAATGGTCTACTATATTTTTGGCCAGACACTTGAAATTGGGAAAGACTTGATCCGATGACCGACACACTCAACCCAGCACCATCAGAAACCATTACAGCCGATATCTGCGTCATCGGAGCAGGCTCAGGTGGTCTTTCAGTTGCCGCTGGTGCCGCCGCCTTCGGAGAAAAAGTCGTCCTGATCGAAAAAGGGAAAATGGGTGGCGATTGCCTGAACTATGGCTGTGTCCCCTCCAAAGCATTGATCGCCGCAGGTAAAAGCGCGCAAACAATGCGAACCTCGGAGAAATTCGGTATCACGCCCTCCGAGCCTCACATCAACTATGCTGCCGTAAATAACCATGTTCAATCGGTCATCAAGGCCATCGAGCCCAACGACTCCGTTGAACGCTTTACCGGCCTTGGCGTCCAGGTCATCCAAGCAGCAGGCCGCTTTCTCGACAAAAACACAGTAGCCGCCGGCGAATACCTCATCAAAGCTCGTCGTTTCGTAATCGCCACTGGATCGTCCCCTCTGGTGCCGCCAATTCCCGGCCTCGACAAAGTTCCGTTTTTCACCAACGAGACCTTGTTCAACAACAACCAGAAACTCGAAAAATTGATCATCATCGGTGGTGGCCCCATCGGCATGGAAATGGCTCAGGCTCACTATCGCCTGGGAAGCCAGGTAACTGTTCTTGAAGGCCTTAAGGCTCTTGGAAAAGACGACCCCGAACTGACGGCCATCGCTTTAGAAAATTTAAGGGCTGAAGGTCTTGATATCCGCGAAGGCGCACTCGTCGAAAAAGTCGAAGGAACAGGCGGCAGCATTCGCGTTCATGTCAAAGTGGGAGACAGCACCGAAATTGTTCAAGGCACCCACTTGATAGTCGCCACCGGCCGCAAAGCAAACATTTCAGATTTAGGCCTTGAAGCCGCTCGCATTAAATACACCAAGCATGGCATCACCGTAAACTCTGGCATGCTCACATCCAATAGACGCGTCTTCACCATAGGAGATGTTACCGGAGGTCTTCAATTTACCCACGTCGCAAATTATCACGCAGGAATTGTTATTCAGCGTTCGCTATTCTGGATTCCAGCAAAAGTCAATAACAACGTCGTACCGCGGGTCACATACACAGAACCCGAAATCGCAAACATCGGATTGACCGAAGAGCAGGCCGCAAAAAAACATGGTAAGATAAATGTACTGCGTTGGCCGTATCATGAAAACGATCGCGCTCAGGCCGAGCACGCCACCTCCGGCCTTGTCAAAGTTATCACATTGAAGAATGGAAAAATCGTTGGAGCCGGAATCGTCGGAAAAAATGCCGGAGAGCTTATCGGTATGTGGTCGCTTGCCATTTCCCAAAAAATGAAGATCAAGGCAATGATGGGTTGGATTGCACCTTACCCAACTCTGTCAGAAATCAACAAACGTGCCGCATATCGATTCTACGCCTCAGCTCCAAGTAGCCCTATGATCAGGAAAGTTATCGGACTCCTGAAAAAACTGGGCTAACTTTCTATCAATAACTTGCCCTATCATTCACGGCCTAAACCCGGTTAAAGCAGTAATCTCCCAATATCCTTGGCCAAAAATTAAACCCAATTCCTTATCTGATTTGGCATCAGGTCAAGAAGACAGCACAATAACGCCCCACAATTCATGCCAAAACTCACGGCCAACAGAAAATACACCCAGTTTCAAAGGTTCACGTGCTCAACGAGATTAAAAATAGTCAACATGACAAGGGTCGCGACAGCCCTCCCTCTTCAATGGGAGCAGGCCATCCCATCAAACACGATTCAAATGAACCAAACACTGATCACCAATCTCGTCCCATAAAATCCCTTAAAACTGCGCTGAAGTGGGCCAACCTGCCCTTACCTGCAAAGCTCCTTCTTTTAACCGCAGCCTTCGTAATGCTGGCTGAAATACTTATCTTCGTCCCTTCTGTAGCCAACTACCGCGTCAACTGGATGAGCGACCGCATCAATGATGCAACCCTGGCTGCCTTAGCAGCCGATGTCGCCCCAGATGGTCAGGTGCCACTGGCATTACGCAAGGAATTACTACAAACGGCAGGGGTAAAAGCCGTTGCCTGGCGACGGCATGGTCGCCGTGAACTTATCCTGCCTCCCGACAAGACCATGTTCGTCGATGTAAATTTTGATATTCGGCCAAATCCCAACGAAAATGTTTTCGGTGCCATTTCAACCCGCCTGGGTCTGATATCAGAGGCGGTCTCTCTTTTCTTCATACCGAAAAACCGCACCGTGAGAATTGTTGGCCCACTTGGCGATGACCCCAAAAGTTTTATCGAAGTCGTCATTCCCGAAGCGCCTTTAAGAGACGCCATGTTGAACTACGGACTAAACATCCTAGTCTTGTCCATTATTATATCTTTTTTCACCGCCGCATTGGTGTACTTGGCCCTCAGTTCCTTACTCGTGCGCCCGATGATCAAGCTGACAAACAACATGCTGCACTATGGTGAAAATCCGGAAGATGCCAGCCGGATCATCACCCCTTCCAATCGCACAGATGAAATCGGCACAGCCGAACGTGAGCTTGAAGCGATGCAGCGTCAGCTTACGGGACTTTTGTTTCAAAAAAACAGGTTGGCCCAACTCGGTTTGGCAGTCAGCAAAATCAACCATGACTTGCGCAACATGCTTGCCAACGCACAACTCATCTCAGACCGTCTAAGTGAGATCCCAGACCCAACAGTCCAACGCTTTGCTCCAAAACTGATCGCCTCCCTCGACCGGGCAATCAACTTCTGTACCAATACCCTGCAATTCGGTCGCGCAGAAGAAGACGCGCCAAGACGTGATCTCACGTTGTTAAAACCAATCGTCAATGATGTGGCAGACGGCCTTGGGCTGGTCTCAAATGCCTCAGGTCTCAAATGGGAGATTGATATACCAAACACCCTTCACATTGATGCCGACCCAGCTCACCTGCACCGTATCTTGACAAACCTCTGCCGCAATGCCCGCCAGGCTCTGGAATCAAACCCTCCCCAGGAGGGCGGCAAAATTCATATCAAAGCATGGCGCGAAAAACGCCGCGTAATCATAGAACTTCGCGACAATGGTCCTGGAATCCCACAAAAAGATCGAGAAAACCTGTTTCAAGCTTTTCAATCCACTCACAAGAAAGGCGGCAGCGGTCTGGGGCTGGCCATTGCCCATGAGCTGACAGCCGCCCATGGCGGAAGGCTTGAATTCCTGGAAACGGATAGAGGTGCCGCTTTCCGTCTGGACATTCCCGATCGTGGCACCAGTTGAGGGCTAAACCCACGACAACCACGAGCTTTTCACAGGTCTCACAACAAAAAACAATGAAAGCTTGCACTTGAACCTCTGAACGACTAGAAGTGTCGCTCTCGCGGCCAGATATTGGCCATGGACAAAGGGCCCCGGTTGGCTTCTAAGCCACAGCCCTCCAAATCGCGAAAAAGCACCGGTAGCTCAGCTGGATAGAGCACTAGACTACGAATCTAGGGGTCAGGAGTTCGAATCTTCTCCGGTGCGCCAGTTATTTCAATAGCTTATCAATTTCCCCTCCGCACACGCGACAAGTCATAGCTAACACCAGAACGCAAAACAAAGCGGGTTATTGGGAGTTAAAGAGGAAATATTGCTCAACCTGCCGGTGTTTTCTCAAACTTAAAAAAGCGCGTGAGGGGGCGAAGCCGGATGGCCGAGACACGACCTTGTGGCTCGGTTCACGAGCACCCGGCCCCGCGGTCACACAGAGGCGTCGCCCGACCTTTCATGCCACTCGACGTTAACAACGGTCTATAGAGCACGACCCGACCAACAGGAAAAACTGCCTCAAACAGTTCTGCCTTATATCGAAGACTTACACCCCCCCTAGCCACAGGATCGCAACTGAGGGCCAGAACGCGACATTGAGAGGTTCTGTGATCAACTTGCCAGAGAGCAAGGGCGTCGTCTTGACATGTCAAAAATATTATACTACCCATTGTGTCAAAGATTTTTGACATAAAGGAGTATCTCTGTGTCTACCCACATGAAGTTTGTCATCGGTCTTTCCTCGCTGATGTTCTTGCCCATCCTTTGGCACTTCGCAACGGTATTCGGCTATCTCGGTGAGCCACCGCAGACGCGTGGTGACTTTTTTCTACGCATCGGGCTGATCGTTGCCGGTTTCGTTGTGCTATCGGCCATCACTGCCTCAATCATTGCAGCCCGACATGGTGATGACGAGGTCACGCCGGATGAGCGCGAATGGCTGATCGAAACTCGGGCAGAACGCAATGGTGGATGGGCACTTATGGCTGGTCTCGTCGGCCTCATGTGGTTCGCGTTCGCACCGATGCAGCCAATGGATATGGCAAACGCGGCGTTGGCAATCATTGCAGTTGGTGAGGCCGTAAAGATTATCTCAGGCCTCATTTATTTGCGTGGCAAGACCTAAATCCATGGGCAAGAAACCGCCAATCACAAACCGTGTCCGTGAGCTTCGCGAACAGCACGGCCAGATGAGCCAGGCCGCACTCGCCAATGCCATCGGCGTCACCCGACAAACTGTGATCGCAATCGAGCAGGGCCGATATTCCCCATCGCTGGAAAGCGCATTTCGGATATCACGAGTGTTCGGTGTCGGTCTCGAAGATGTGTTTGGCTGGGACGACTAGTTGGCAACAGGCATAACCACTTGAATGCAAGGCTCAACACTACCAATCAGTAACTGACATTATTGCGCTTGTGACAATAGTCAAGCAACGGGTTTAGACAGCTCAGAGTCAATAGTTAGCCTTTGCTTGCCCTAGCCGCCACGATAGATCTATCCTCGACAGCTGACTATCTTACAGTTCAATCTGAAGTTTACAGCTCCGCTATCAACTGCCGACACGATGTTCAAATATAGGCAGATCTATGGGGGCGAAGAGGGTGTATTCCCGTTCCAAGCCCCCCGAAGTGCTAGCGTTCTTCAATCCTGAGAGGCCGCATGGCGCTCTAACCAATAGTATTCAAGCGCCTGTTCGATCGTGGGGTCGTGCCCGCCAGTAGCATCCAGTTTCCACCTAAGGTACGCCACAATTGCCGACACCTGCGCGGCGTCAAACTTGTCGAAGTTTGCCCGGGCCCGCTCCCCCATGGTGCCACCACCCCACATCTTTGCGATTCTTTGGCTGGCTCCTAACGGTGTCAGCGACGAACACAAGCGTGATACAGGATCAGTGCTGTCCAATTCGCCCCGAACATCGGCAATCAAATACACGGGCAGGTAAAAACGAAGAGCATTTCCAGAGAAAAAGGACAGCGCAGTTCCCCATCCATCGGGCGCCTGATTGAGAAAGGCTGCGTCGAGTTGCTGCCGGTCAGTTTTTCCGCGGAAGTCCTTGACCAAAGCTGCGGGCTCCTCACCGTAAGTACTGTCGGTCAGGTCATCGTCGCCGGGATATTCAACGTCGGCGAATGCACGTTCGATTTTGGCAATTAGTTTTTTCATTTGACTGGCTCTAGTTTCGCACCAATGCGCTACCAATAGAATCAGATTGCTACAATAGCCCTACCCAAAAAGGCGGAAAGACAGGTCGGGAAGATTCCAGCTGCCAGCTCAACCCTCATCTGCGGGCGGAACCGGTGGTGAACTGGTTCGGAGGCTAGGGGCCAAGCTAGGGGCCAAGTATGGACGGCTGCGTTTTGACAAGAGTTTTCTTTATGTAATTTAGACCAATCGGTGCAGCCATGCATCCGGCCTGTTTCCGGCATGTTGATACAGTTCATCAAAAGGCCGCTGGCCATAAAGCGCTCTGTTTGAACCAGATCTCGGCCAAAACACGCGTTCACTTGGTCGCTCTGGCTCATATGGGTTGTCCTGTTTCCCGGATTGACCAGCTTTAGTTGATAGATAATTAAAGTCAAAGTTTGCAATTTCCCCAGTATTCGCATAGATTGCCCGCCATCCAAATCACATAACCAACGCCCTGGCGCGTATGTGGCCGTGCCCATGCGCTCACCGGCCACGTTTGTACTGATCAGTTACTTTGTGGAAATTCGAAAAACGCGGAGAATTTTGTGAGTCAAGACGCGTCAGGTAACGATCAGAACTGTAAGCTGAACGAAGGAAACTTCCGAGTACTTGGTCTTGATCTTCATAATCCAGTATTCTTCTTCTCAGCTTTTGTTATTCTTGCGTTCGTGTTCATTGCCCTGCTCTTCCAGACAGACGCCAAGGCGTTCTTTGGGTGGCTCCGTCCAGAGCTGACGAGCCGGTTCGACTGGCTCTTGATGATATCGGCAAACATTTTCGTCGTGTTTTGCCTGGCGCTCATCGTCTCACCGTGGGGTGGGGTGCGTCTTGGCGGAGCAGGTGCCCGGCCGGCCTATTCCTATACGGGCTGGTTTGCCATGTTGTTTGCCGCTGGCATGGGCATCGGCTTGATGTTCTTCGGGGTTTTGGAGCCGGTCCACCATTTTCAAAAACCGCCTCTGGGCATCGACGCCAATAGTGTGGAGGTGGCACGTAACGTGGGAATGGCCGCTGCAATATTTCATTGGGGCCTACATCCATGGGCAATCTACGCACTCGTCGGATTAACGCTGGCCTACGTGCACTTTAATCGTGGGCTGCCGCTAACGATACGCTCAGCATTTCACCCGCTTTTAGGTGACAAGGTTTGGGGCTGGCCCGGCCATATCATAGATGTGCTTGCCGTATTTGCGACCATATTCGGCCTCGCAACGTCGCTGGGTTTTGGTGCCGGCCAAATTGCTGCCGGGCTCAATTATCTATTTGACACACCTGACACAAACCTCACCAGGGTTCTACTGATTGCCGGAATTACGTCCATCGCCGTTGTCTCGGTGGTTGCTGGGATCGAGGCGGGCGTGAAACGATTGAGCGAGTTCAACATTTTGCTTGCCATAGTGCTGCTGGTATTCGTTATCTCCGTCGGGCCAACACTCGTTATTGCTTCTGGATTCTTTACAAACGTCATTGGTTACATCACCTACCTTCCCGCCTTGAGCAATTGGGTCGGCCGCGACGATGTCGAATTTGTTCATGATTGGACGACGTTCTATTGGGCCTGGTGGATCGCGTGGTCACCATTTGTCGGAATGTTTATTGCACGCATTTCATATGGTCGTACAATCCGAGAGTTCCTCACGTGTGTATTAATAATACCAACGCTGGTCAGTATATTATGGCTCTCGACGTTCGGTGGTACCGCTGTCGCCCAGGTCATAAACGATGGTTACTCTGGCGTAACCGGCACTATAACCCATTGGCGCCCGGAACTTTCACTCTTCAAGATGCTGGAGCCACTGCCTTTTGGCAGCGTTGCTTCACTGCTCGCCATTGCGTTGGTGACCACATTCTTCATAACGTCGTCGGATTCGGGTTCCCTCGTCATTGATACAATAACCGCAGGTGGCAATCTCAACCCGCCGGTTGCGCAACGCGTTTTCTGGGCCATCACCGAAGGACTGGTGGCCATAGCACTGCTGCTTGGCGGCGGACTGGCCGCACTACAAGCGGCTTCAATATCTATGGGTGTACCGTTTGCGCTCATCCTACTGGCAATGTGCGTGTCTCTGGTTGTTGCTTTGCTTGAAGATTCAGCAACTAACCTAACAAAGAGCGTGACCGTAGGTGAGACACACTCAACAAAAAAACTTGATTAGAAATTTGGAGGCAACATGACGGCCCTACCTAATCGTGATCTTGTGATCACAGAACAAGACTACGGCAATGATCCGCTGGCCAAGCGCGAGACGGATCAGTATCGCGCCGAATACATCATGAGTTTTGTCGAGAAATGGGACCAGTTGATCAATTGGAGCTCACGTGCCGAGACTGAAGGCCGATTTTTCATTGACGTTTTGAAGTCACGCGACAAGCTGCAGGTTCTCGACGTAGCCACGGGAACAGGTTTCCATTCCGTTCAACTCATCAAAGCTGGTTTTAACGTCACAAGTGCAGACGGCAGCGCTGCCATGCTCGCCAAGGCATTTGAGAATGCCAAGAACAAGCAGATCATTTTGCAGACTGTGAAGGCTGACTGGCGGTGGCTGAACCGAAGTATTCACAACAAGTTTGATGCCATAATCTGCCTTGGCAATTCATTCACGCATCTCTTCAGCGAAGCAGACAGGCGCAGGGCGCTAGCCGAGTTTTATGCCGCGCTTAAGCACGATGGTATTCTCATTATCGACCAACGAAACTACGACTCCATTTTGGATCATGGGTTCAACTCGAAGCACAGATACTACTACTGCGGAGACCGCGTGGTTGTGGAACCTGAACACGTTGATCCTGGACTCGCGCGCTTTCGCTACCAGTTTCCCGACGGTACCGAATTCAAACTTAATATGTTTCCTCTGCGCAAAAACTATGTTCGCGGTCTCCTGAAGGATGCCGGCTTCCAGTCGATTCACACCTACGGCGACTTTCAAGAAACCTATCAAGAGGGTGACCCGGACTTTTTCGTGCACGTTGCTGAGAAGGCCTACAAGAATGACCAATAGACAGCAGCACGCACTAGCAAACATAGACGCGGTTGTTGAAAAGGCAGAAGCCTATTACGACAGCGACGATGCCGACAATTTCTACTTCAATATTTGGGGCGGAGAAGACATCCATATCGGGCTTTATGACTTAACCGACGATATCGCTGAAGCGAGCCGCTTGACCGTTCAAGAGATGGCGCGGATAGCCTCCCCCATTGCAGAATCGACTAAGGTGCTGGATATTGGTGCGGGATACGGAGGCGCAGCGCGTCAACTCGCCAAGGCTTATGGTTGCCACGTAACCTGCCTCAACCTTAGCCGCACGCAAAATGCGACCAACAATCGGCTGACCAAGCAACATGGTCTCGACGAATTGATCGATGTTGTGCACGGCAATTTTGAGCACATTCCGGCAACAGACGCCAGCTTTGACCTTGTCTGGTCACAGGATGCCATTTTACATTCCGCACGCCGCAAAGATGTTATCCACGAGGTATTCCGGGTGTTGAAACCCGGCGGACGGTTTGTCTTTACCGACCCGATGCAATCCGATAACTGCCCCGAAGGCGTATTGCAAAACGTTTACGATCGTATTCACCTAAAGAACCTAGGATCGTTTGGCTTTTACCGGGCAGCCGCGCGCCAGGCGGGCTTCAATGAGCGGCACATCAGCAATCGTACGGACCAGCTTCTTGCACATTACAGCCGCGTGCGTGAAGAGTTGCAGTCACAGTATGCCCGGATGGTGCAAGTGTCCTCGAAATCATATGTCGACAACATGAGTACAGGGCTCATGCACTGGATTTCGGCGGCGAAAAAGGGGCACCTTGCTTGGGGTATTATGTGTTTTGAAAAGAAATAATTGTGCCATGGCTCTTATCTATGCACTTTCTACCGCGTAAGAAGCGTTGATATATTTAGCTAGCCCAAGTTGCGTGCTTTTTTAGGCTGAGAGGCTTTAAGCTGAGAGGCACACTTCCCCTAAGGCTCGGCCAAGCTCAGCGTTGCGTTCTGAGGAAACACCAACGCACAGACTTCCCCCTCAAGCTCAAAAGCTCACCTCAGCCTGCCCTGTCAGTTGCCGCAGGTCTCCCCTCAGCACCAGGAAATTCACCTCAACAAGCGGCGAACTTCAGCTTCGCCCTCAGCTGAGCACGCTTTCAGCCATTAGCCGGTACGCTGACCTGCAGGCCCATTTTGGAAGTCATCTGCAGATGGCCTGGAATTGACCATGCTGCCTGGATTGCGGCACAACTAGGTTGCGAAGCACTGAATCGTTTCTTTCCTTTTTTGATTGTGCGATTATTCAAGTCTACAAGAAGAAACCTTAGGCACTCCCCTTTCGTCTGGTGAGCGTGCTCACGAACATTGCGTTCAACCAAAACAAGGATTGGTGCCGCATGAGATTAGAAGCACTATCTGTCCATGACGATCCGTTGGTCGAGGTGATGGAAGGCATTTTGCGCCATCCGCCTTTTGACGCGGCTGCACTTGCGTATGTCGCCAACATTGTTCATTGGCGCGAACGTCTCGGGCTGTTTAACCGCATCGGGACAAATCTTGCGTTTCATGTCATCAATTATTCCGCCTACCTGCATCTGGCAAACCGCGCTGGAACAGTCGAGAACGGTGCGACGTTTTCCAATCTTCTCGCAATATGCGAGGCGCGTGGTCAATGCGGTAGCCGGGCGCTGCGAACTGTCCTAACGCTTTTGAAGGTGACGGGACAACTGCACACCAAACCCTCCAGGAGTGATGGCCGCGTGCGGGTTTACATTCCTTCCGATAAGTTGCTGGGGGAGATCAAGGACATCTACGGCTATTCGATGATGGTTCTCGACACGCTCATGCCTAGCTCTCAGTACGCGCAGGCGATACGCGAAGACCAAGAGTTTCTGCCGCGCATCATCGCCGGGTCCGGTCGGGCGATAATCGAAGACGGTCTTCGAATTACGGAGTATTTCCCCGAGCTTCATGACATCATTTCGCGGGCAGGCGGGCTGCCAACTTCGATATCACTTGCCGACGCACATTTGAGGGGCATCGCCTATCCTTCGCAGCAGACCATTTCTAGAAAATTCAAAATCTCTCCCACCCAGGTGCGCGCCATCATCAATGCTTTAACCGAAGACGGCCTCATCACGCGATCCCAAGACGGCAAAATCCTCAAGGCACATCTCCTTGTCGAGCAGCATAAGGGACTGATTGCCCGAGAACTGGCCCTTCATGTGAAGTACGGCCTGGGCCTTGAGCGGGTTTTCGTTCAAGTGGCCGAATGATTTCGCTCCCATGCCTGATTGGCGAATCATTCCCTAACGACCCATGAATATCCACAAAAACTTATGCAAGTTAGGTTGCGCTTTTGCGCACGTTACTCTGTGGGCGAATCACTTATCTTCTTTGCGAGTGGATGGGG
>JAJRZC010000157.1 GCA_024275435.1 Alphaproteobacteria bacterium | reverse complement strand
GGTGGGACGGGTTAGCGAGGCGCGCGGCATTGCCTTGGTCGGGCTTTCCGGCGCGGGGAAAACCACCGCGATTGATCGCCTCATCCTTTCGCTGAACCAAAAACCGGATGCGGATACCATTCCCGTGATCAGCCTGAGAATACCCTCACCCGCGACCTTGAAATATGTTGGCCAAACTCTGCTAAAGGCTTTGAAATATGACCTCAAAACCGAACGCCAAGCGTGGTATATTTGGGACAAGGTGCGCTATCACCTGAAGGCACGGCGGGTTTTGTTTCTGCATCTGGACGAGGCGCAGGACCTCTATGCAAAAGGCACCCAGCGGGACATGCAATCCGTGGTGAATATGCTGAAATCCCTGATGCAGGACCGCGAATGGCCGGTGGGGATCATTCTGTCTGGCACCGAAGACCTGCGCGAAATCCTGAACTTTGACCCCCAGCTCGGGCGGCGGCTCTTTCCGATAGAGTTTGCCTCGATCAACGCGGTGGTTGAGCTGGATGAAGTGTTGATGCTGGTGGAGGCCTATTGCAAAGCCGCCAATATTGCCTGTTTTGATCCGCCCCCCGAAATGCAGTTTGGCGCGCGGCTTATTCATGCGGCAGCGGGCCAGTTTGGCTTGGTGATCGAGATCATCATTGCGGCCATTGAGGCGGCGCTGATTGCCGGGGAAACGCAAGTGGATCGTGATGCCTTTCTGAGGGCCTATCGGCGGCGCACATCCTGCGTCAACGGGGTTAACCCATTTATAGCCAGCGACTTTAAGCGCATTGATACGCGCAAGCTCCTGGGGCGGAAACTGGATGGTGGCGTATGACGGTCCCACGTCCTCTGGCGCTCACCCTGCCGCTGGGGGAGGCGGAAACAGCGCTGTCATTGTCCTCCAGATTAGCAGCGCTGAATGGTGCCGGCCGGATGCTGGATTTCTGCACGGACATGGGTATGAGCTGGCGACAATTGGCTAAGGGCCATCCTGCTACGGTGCGCACGCTGGCCCAGCTTGCTGATGTGGGTGCGGAGCAGCTGCTGCATTGGACCCCGCAGTTCCAGCCGGACAGAAGCTATCGGCTGGGGCATACCCGCGCCAAGTTCACAGCCTTCCTGCGAAAATCCATGCGGGTCTGCTCGGCGTGCATAGCGGAAGATATTCGCGCCAATGGTTCGCTCGGGGCTTATCACAGGGGGTATTGGTCGGTTCGGTCTTTAAGGAGCTGCTTGATCCACAATCAGGTGCTCACCCCTATTCAAAGCATAGGTGAAAACCTGGACAGGTATGATTTCGCCATGCAAATAGCTGGCTTTGCAGATGCGCCATCCGCGCAAACCATAAAGGCGAGCAGCCTGCAAACCTACCTCATGCAACGGCTACACGGGGCCAAAGGGCCTGATTGGCCAGATAGCCTGCCTTTCCATGTGATCGCCCAAAGCGCGGAGGCGCTGGGGGTGTTGCTGGCAAATGGTGCCGATGCCGACAGGGCCGACCTCACAGAGCCGGAGTGGATTAAAGCAGGGCAGCGCGGGTTTGACGTGTTCGCTGACGGGCCGGAAGCATTGCGCCAAAGGCTGAAATCTATTCAAGACACGGCGTGGGTGGGGCGCTCGCTCCATCGTCAGACTTACCGCGTGTTTTTCCAATGGCTGCGCGGGCATCGGCATGACGAAAGTTTCGCGCCGGTCATTGATGTGGTGCGTTCGTTTATCTTTGATAATTTCCCGATAAAACTAGGCACCGAAATACTTGGCGGGGTTTGCGAGGAACAGAAGTTGCATACCATCGGGACGGCCAGCCTGAAGTTTGGCATCACAAGAGAACGGCTGGGACAGGCCTTGGTCTATGAAGGCATGGCAGCCCGAAGAGCGCGGGGCAAGGAGGCAAAGAGTGGGGCCTATTTGCCCGAGCCAGAAGTGCGGCGGATAGTTTCGGATGTGAAGAATGCTTTGCCCATCCACCAAGCTGCGCGGTTTCTGGGGTTCGAGCGCAATCTGTTTTCCGCGCTCGTAACCCGAGGCCTCATTCCCAGCTATGTCGGCCAGCACAAAAACGCGCTGTTTCGAAGGACGGACTTGGAAGGGTTTCAAAAGGCGTTGTATCGAGATACTCCCGCTCGCCGGATTCCTGCCCAGCACCGATTAAACTTCCAGCAAATCATGCCCCGCCTGCGTTGCGGCTTTGCCGATTTGATCGAGCTGATTGTTGCCAGAAAAGTCAAAACTGTTGACCGCGATCCCGACACTGTGGGTCTGCATGGCGTTGCGCTGGATATTCGGGAGGTGCGGGCTGCCCTTGCCGTTCCGTCGGACATCGGATTAAGCAAAATGGATTGTAACACAGAGCTTCATTTGCGCGAAGGATCGATTCGGCCATTGCTGGCTGCCAAATTGCTCAAGCTGATCAAAGTGCGTCGCCCTATCACCAACAAACAAATTGCGGTAGTTTCAGCGGCCTCAATCAAACATTTTGACCGGAAATACATTTCCCTCACCAGACTGGCCAAAGAGCAAGGCCGAGCGCCTGGCCCGCTATCCCAGCAACTCGCCACCGCCGATGTGTTCCCCGTCAAAGTTAAAGGCCTGCGAAGCCGGATATATCTTAGGGACGAGGTTTTGACCTTCTGATAATGAATTTATGAGCGCAATGCCTGATGCTGCGATAAAGCCCATGGATCTGAATTTGCATGGGTTGACGTTAGCCAACGCCGTAGCATTTAGCACACCAAGCAACGGCAGTAATGCCCCGTTCGCGTAATCTGGCCTCTCCGCCTTGACTGCACAACGCATAGTAATAGGTCTACAGAATAATAACACTTGAAAGAACGTGAATACCAAACTAATTTCATTATTGTTAGGAAAACTTTTATGATGGCCAATTTGGACGGCATTCCCAACTGGACGAGTGAAGGGCGGTCAGGCGGCTTGGACCCTTTGGCGATGTTATCGAGCATTGAAGTTTGCTATCAGTCAATGATGGTTGGCTTTTCGTCGGTGACCGAACGCTTCCGCTATTATTCTTTCTTTTGTTGGTGGCTCAAAGAGTACGGAAGAAACGCTCCCACCACTTCTGCCGAAGACTTAATACAACACATCCGCAAAGGAGAAGCCCTCTTTGCCCTCATATCGCGTCAAAATAACAACGAAGGTGGAGTCGGTGGAGCAAACTGGGCTGCGGTAACGTTAGCAGAAGGCGATCATG
The DNA here is from genome assembly GCA_024275435.1 of Alphaproteobacteria bacterium. Taxonomy (GTDB): domain Bacteria; phylum Pseudomonadota; class Alphaproteobacteria; order Rhizobiales; family Hyphomicrobiaceae; genus JAJRZC01. The sequence continues at coordinate 4,461 of JAJRZC010000157.1, read as the reverse complement.
ATATCGATCTGATAACTGGATCAAAACAGTATCTCGAAAATCCTGTCTACAGAGGCGTATATTCCACCCAGATGGAGGCTATGGACCTCTTAACGAAGGCTTCAGAGCACAGCATGTTAACCCTCACACCAGATGGACATGAGCTTGCCAATGCATTTAAAAAGGAAATTGGGGACGCAGGCCCATTGTTTTCCAAGATCTGTCAGCGTGGTATTCTACGCCGAGGGGAGTTGCTAAAGTTAACCGCAATGTCGGTCGGCGAGATCGGACTGCTCTCAAAGGAAGGGATAATTCTTCGAGAGGTGCTTGTCGGTCGGCGCGGGAAAGGAAATCGCCGCGCAACCTTACTAGAGATACTAAAAATTTGTAGGGATTTGAAAAAAGCCCCTTCAGAATATGAACTACGTTGGATGTGGCTCGAAAACACTCCTCATTCGGATGAGGAGAACTATGTTGTCCTGAGGGCATGGCAGCATTTTCAGATCGCGGATAGCATTCGAGTTGGCTACGAAGCCCTTCTAAGCCATTGCGTCAACAGGCTTGCCGACATCGCAGGTGGCTTGTCTCCAGACGAACTTGCAGCCGAGGTTTCCGCGGTATTGCCCCCAGGTCAAACCCTAGGAGAGTATTTCATCGAGCTTTCTGCCGCTTGCGACGGCATGGATTATTCCAAAATACAAGAAGCAGCAACGACAGGCATTGCACCTTTGCGCGACATTCTTGCACTTATTGCCCGCATTTGGGTCGACTGGTTCGACAGTGTTGAAGAGATGAACGTTGTTTTCCCAAAACGAGCGCATTTTCGTTCCAGCGCAGACGAGATCTCTTTCTTGAACGATTTGAAAGATGATCCGGTCCAAGTGGCAGTAGGAAAGCTTATTTTAGATCGTATTGTTCGCCGCCATCTTTGGGTCGCGTCGCGTAAATTGAAGAACCAGGGTAATAACACATATATGTTAGAATATGAGAATGGCGTTTTGATGGCGAGGGAAAAGCGACCGATTAACCCGGCAGGCCCGCGCACAGGTACCGCAATTCGTTTCATGAAAGAAGTCGGCTTGATGGACGAAAACGGCATTACGAATTTAGGTCTGCAGGAGCTGCAGTACGGATGAGATACGACCACACTTTTCGAGAGAACGGTTTTCACTCCGCATTTCTGACGACTTTCTCGTTCGACCCTATAGCTTTCGAGAATGTCACATTATTGAACCTACGAAACTCTGGGTGTCGAAACATTGCTGTTTTAGCGGACATGGATATGACAAATATTGGGCTCTCCGAAATTGGCACGCCCATGCTGGCCGGCCTAGACTACCACTTGGCCAAAAGGTTCATCGGCGGTGCTTTTCACCCTAAGATCGTTTTGAAACTTGGCTACACAAGCGGCAGCCTTTTGGTGGGCTCGTCGAACCTGACCACAGCGGGTATGGTGGGAAATCTTGAGGCCTTTTCAGAAATACGTTGGGATCGAGAGAATACTACCACAGCTAGTATTTTTGCAGCTGCGTTGAGCTATTTTCAGAGTCATATCGACCCAAAGGATATTTCGATGAGGCGTGCTCTGGACCGAGCGAAGAAGGAGACACCTTGGCTCGTCAATGTATCCTCGGAGACGGTTTTGGCGCGCGAGGATCAATTCAAGATGGGCTTCTTTTGCGACACACCAGACGCTTCAATCGCTGACCAGTTATTGGAGCAGATTGGCGATGACCGGATCAACCGCCTTATTGTTGTCTCTCCATATGCAGATGGGAATCTCCGAGGATTGCAAAAACTGCGTGGCGTTTTGGGAAACCCTGAAACTGACTTGATACCGGACCTAACCGAGCAAGATTTTACGTGGGAAACAGTTTCTTCCGCAAACGGGATAACACTAAGATCTTCTGAGGAATTGGGAGTAAGCAGGACGAGGAGGCTACATACAAAAATAATTATGGCATGCGGGGAGCGCGCCGACTACATTTTGACAGGCAGTATGAATGCTAGCGAGGCAGGCCTGTTCGGGCGGGGCAAAATTTTCGGTAATGCCGAGGCTGCTACTTTCCGAACTGTTGAGCCAGGCACTGGTCTCGATTTGCTTGGAAACGAATTTCAAGCGTGCTTGCAGAGTGAGTTCCTGGCTAACATGATGTCTATCAGGGACCGAGTGAAGGGAAGTGAACGCAAGGCGGTTTCGCGCCTTCCTGACGGCGGCAGCCTCGAGATGAAGAGACTGCGAATTCGATGGAGGCCGCATAAGCAAGACGGTCTTGGCAAGCGATTGGTGCTTTACGGAGACATTCAGGCACAGAACTATTCCATAAACATCGAGAACGCGTCTGACACTGAGTGGTATGAACTTATCGAGGGTGTTGAGTTCCTACCAAGATATGGTGTTATTGAGTTTAAAGATGGGAGCCTCTCGGCACCGGTTGCGGTCGCCCATATCGATACTCTAGAGCGTTCCGCGCACGCTCCTAAGAAAAGGGGCGATATGGAAATTCTAGATGCACTGGCTGAAGGTGATGATATTTCAATGGAGCTTCACGATTTGCTCATTCAGATGGATTGTTTGAGCCTCGACAGTCAAGTCCCCAAGATGCGCAAGAATCGACAGGTCAATGAAAGCAATGGAAATGTGCGCGAAGAATTAGCTCAGCCATTGTCTGAAGCAGATTTTTTTGCGATTGAAGAACGAGCTAAGGACGCAACAGTTCATGCACAGCGTATTAGCACCCTTCAAGATATTCGCCGCTACATCAATTCGCAGTCTGGGTCGCTTCTTTCGGCGCTCCTAGATGAGAGTGCCGAAAGCAGATTGGCGGATATTGATGTGGACGTTAGAGGAACTGACGAAAATGGGAACAGGGATTCCCGTAGTTACGAAGACACACAGGGCAACAAGCTTACCAAAAAGAGCAAACGTCTTGTTAGTTCAAGTCAAAAGAAAGAGGCGCTCCAATTCGCTGAGAGCTTGGATAAGAGCATAACAAGAATGCATAAAGTTTTGAAACTTCAAAACCCAGGCGATCTGACGGACGCACAAGGGTTGATGTTCAGAATTGTCACGTTAGCGATCCTAAATGTTTCTTCAGAGGCTGGGCCCACGGTACAACACCCGCTGCCTCCGCTCCCCATTCAGGAAGTTGGTGGCTGGATCAGGATGCTTGGACGGTTGATAGTACCTCACTTGACAAATTGGACCTGCAACACACTTCTGAACAGCGACCTTAATGACGCCCAGATGGAGGCGCTCGCCCTCGCCTCTGCGACGTCTGTTTTACTGATTCATGCTACTGAACTCCACGGCGCTCCCCCTCCTGTTCTCAAGCCAATCGCCGACGCAGCCAGCGGTTTCCATAGCGCCATCCAAAAATGGAAGTTACAGAACGCTTCGCGTCAGGTCGAGTTTGAGCGGATGATAGAGGAAGAGTATTGTAGGAAGAGTTTTCAACGCCTGATGGGGAGAAATGCTTCAGAGGTGGCTCCACAGTTTTAACCAGTTAACAGAGTCAGTATGCGTGGGCAGAGAAGGGCCCAATTGCTTGATCCAGCGGCAATGCCCAAGGATCTGAGTTTGCCGTGGTTTGACTTTATCCTGCACAGCGGTTTATCCCATTGAGATATGTTGCTTACGTAAATGGTCCTTGGCGCTAAGCATTCGCATTTGAAAGTGGCGATGCGTACATCGTTGATTTTGAGTAACACCAGCAGGAGACAAAAATGACTGTTCGCAATCCAGATCACTGTCCTTCACATCCTGGTGCGCTTTTGCGAGAAGACATTATTCCGGCCACAAGCTGGCCTAAAACCAAGATTGCGTCTTTGTTGGGTATTTCGCGGCAGCACCTTTATGATATTCTTGGCGAGAAAAAGCCGGTAAGTGCTGAAGTTGCGGTGCGTCTTGCAAAAATGTTCAACACAGAAGTGTCGTTTTGGGTCAGGATGCAGGGCGCATATGATGCTTGGCATGCGACAAAGAGCGTAGATGTTTCTGCCGTGCCGAGATTTGTGATTGATTAGGTGGAACGTTATTGCAGCAAATCTTTTCGTCAGCTGTAAGGAGGCGATGCGGCAACCTCATTGCGTTCGCTAGCTGCTATGGCGCTCAGAGCAAACTAAAGGCCTGTAGAGTAGAGCCGGATACCTTTCAGAAATGAGATCTGGATGCTCAGAGTTGAAGGCAATTCCAAACAGGAAACCGGCCTAAGGCAGGTCCTTCTTCTCCCTCTTTTGTGGCGTGAAAAGGACAGCTTATGCTGCATAAAAGGACAGGTCAGTGGTTCATGCGCAAGCTGCAATCAACGAAAACAATGGGTTAGAATGAGTAAAAAGGACAAACTTTGGTGCGCGGGACATGATTTGTGGTGTGCACCATAGTTTGTCCTTTTGTGCAGCATAATGTGTCCTTTTTGGGGGCAATTACATAAGATCTCGCATTGATAAAAGCCGATGGATGGTTGGGCCGACGAGCACGGC
>JAJRZC010000156.1 GCA_024275435.1 Alphaproteobacteria bacterium | reverse complement strand
GCAAACTGCATCAGCCGTTCCCTTGGTGAAGCTAAAGGGCCAAGGCCCGGTTCCGGCATCAGCAAACAAATCGGCCGCACGCCCGGCCATAACCAGTGTTTCAGTGGAGGGAACCGCTTCCGACAGAAGTTTCATAAGGCTCTTTACTCTGGGATTGTCTCGAAAGAGTCTGCCGGTCCTGGAGGCATCCATTATTTCTGGCAAGGTGACCAAGCGTTTCACGCCCTTCCCATCATGTAATCGCAATACTGGGCATTGCGAAAACTCCTCTGAATTTGCTAGTTGCTCCAAACCAGATCTGCCAAGCTTTAGCAAACTAACCGCAGTGGCATTTGCAGCATCATCCTTACGTTCGTCATTGAACAATGGTTCTAGGTAGGCGAAGAGATCTACAAGATTTGACGGTACCAACTGATCGACGACCATGGAATCCTCAACCCATGCTGCACGAGCCACGAGAGGCGCTTGGTCGGCGGCAGCCAATGCCCGCAAAACAAACCGCTCGGATGCACTCGGCGGCAAAGAAAGCAGACATTCTTCAGGCAGGTAAGTGAGGATACGTCGTATCAAATCGTCATTTGCAAGAGACCGCTGTTCACGCATGGCACCGCGCAGTGTTTTTAGCAAGCCCGACTTGGCCGCTTCGCGAAGTTCACGAGAATTCCCAACTGTAGTTTCAAGAAATTTCTCGAGGGCCGTAATTTTCCCACCCTGAAGGAAAACCTCAGAAGGGAGTTCACTCAGGATTTCGGAGATTTCATCTGGCTGCCATTCGAATTCCCCACGGACCAACGCACTCTGTGGCCCCGCAACCAGATAAATATCGTTGGCCTCTGCCCATTTGTGCAGGTTCGGCAAAAGTTCCAGACAATCTACCTGCCCCCGCTTATCAGGGAAGGGAAGCGGCCGCAGGGCGATATCAGCGGGCTTGATAGCCCAGCGGGCAATCAGACCACTGGCGGAGGATTCAATTACGCGGATCAGGCAATCACGCCGCGCAATCGCTTTGGCATGCTCCAAACCGAACGCGCTTTTCTTCAATGCGACCAACATATCGGCCAGCTGCTGCGCGCTTAGCATCTGTGCTTGATAAGCGTCGTGCAGCACACTGGGAAAGAGAGGCAGCACAACCTCATCGCGAAGCGTTTCATTCCACTCACAGTATATGGAACCGCCACTATCGGTCTTGCCCTCGAAACCCACAATATAGCGCCGCCCAGAATCAACAAAGAAATATCCGTGAAGCAAGAGCAGGAACCCCGGACCCTTAATCTCGACGCGCGCGGCTTTGGCAACCGGCAGGAATACGCCCCAGTCAAGTTCGGCAGTGTCCGACACATTATCCTTGCGGTCACTTAGAATGACTGCGCCGTGGGCCGCAGCCTTTTCATCTTTCATCACCCCGCCGTATTCATCAAAATCCGGAACCTTGGGCCAATTTTCCTTGCTGCGTATTTCATCAAGTCTTGCACTTATGTTGGAGCTTTCACGCCCGACATAAACAGAAGCCTGTTTGCCCTTGGATTCGATCAGGCCATGGAATTTTTGATTTTCACAGCACCAAGCTTCATCCGGCCCCCGCATCCGTTCGCCGTCAGCACTGCGAGATAGCTCTAGGTGCGTTGTTTTGTCTTCCTGCATGGCCGAAATCCGGTCGATGTGACGCAAACCGGCGAGGATCAACCGGAGTTCGGATTCATGATTTTTGAGTTCATACACTAATTCGTCTGGTCGCGGCCGGTAGTCAGTAAAAGACAGGTTTTTAGGAGGTAAGACCGCGTCACACCTAAGGGGCAACCAAAGGAGAAAGCCCTTTGGGATGTCGGAAGCCGCGCTCACAAGTCGGGCCAGATCATCATTCCCTATGTTGTCCCAACTTGCCGCTTCAGGTCCATCAGTAACGCCAAGGCAAGGGTTGATCACTTCAGAAAATTGTGTTGCGTGGCCGAATGCATGAGCAACAAAGGTATCACAGAGGTGAAACACTGCTTTTTGGCCAAAACCGAAGCGACCAATGGCCGCCGTTTCGCCACTCTTCGTACCGTCGCCAAAGGAAAGGATACCGTCCCCGTCATCAGCCTCAAAACGGCCATCGTTGGCGACAAGTAAGCCAGGCACACGCAGCAGCGGGTTTTGGGCATCCTCCCAGCCTTCGTGTGCAATAAAACGGATTTGACTGGCCCGCGCATCCTCTGCATTCTGTATTAGCTCTTTAAGTATAGGAAATCCGGAGGGATAACGGTCTTTCAGATTTGCCTGTATCTGAAGGAAAATAGCGCGCGGCGTTGTCTTGATATTCGACATAAGTTATTCAAATTCCTTTGATACTTTCAACGCACAAAGCGTATTCACCAGTTTCATCTGTTCCACCGTGTTGCATTTCGCCTCCCGCAACCTCGGTGCACCAAACACCAATGCCAGCCCCTTGGCGCGTGATACCGCTACATTGATCCGGTTGAG
>JAJRZC010000155.1 GCA_024275435.1 Alphaproteobacteria bacterium | reverse complement strand
TGTAGGCTTGTTGTTCCTGGGGTAGATAGATGGTCTTGGTGGTGTAAACGGTGCTGGTGGTGTGGGTGGCGGAAACAGGTTGAGCTCCAGCTTCCACCTCTTCGTTTCCTGCAAAGCGAGGTTCTGATGCATCTTGGTCGGGTGCGGTCTCTCCTTGCGCCTTATCTGACCCACAGGCTCCAAAGGGCTGTAGGAAAAAGCCAAAATAGCGGCAGGCAAAGGTCTTTTGACTATCGGGGGCGGCGTTTGCTGGTTGGGGCAAAGATACTAATAAAACCGCAAGCAGCAACGCACACAAATATGGTTTTGTTCGTTTCATAGATAGCTAAATTTTATCACACAAAACCCAGCAGGGGAGAGAGGTTGGTGAAAACCCTCGTTGCCGATGCTCGGGGCGAGAAAAGGCTTGAACGTTTGAAGGCGGCCACTGATCAGCAACAATAAATTCTTGCCGAGCAGGTGGTTCAGAATTCCACTGGCGTTCTCATCAGGAACAAGGTGTGCTGTGCCGAAATGCCATACTGGGGTATAGCTGCCGTTGGCTTATTGGAGACCCCGCATCCATCTGGCCAAGGAATTGCCCCACTTTGATCGAGCGTGCCGATTGGGCTTCAATGCACTGGCAGGGGCGAGGGTGTGGATGAACTTGAGCTCGTGATTTCCGGTGCCCTAAAATAGTATCGGCCAAACCAGATATTCTAAACCCCGAACTTGAATTACCCAAATTGCACTGGGAAAATTGCCCTTCTAATGGCGCGGCTGGCAATCTGACCCCGAAGGAAAATAATAAGCGAGGTCTGCCAATCATAGCTCTCAGGATCTGTTGCCCTGGTTGCTTTGGTTACCTTGCTTTTTTCGGTTGCCACTTTTTCGCAAGTTTTAGAACTTCAAGTTTCAGTTCGTCGGATTGTGGCTGATTGGGATCAAAGGTTTCGCCAAACCAATCTTTTAATCGGTCATGTTCCGGATGTTTTGGGTCGGTCACAGCCTCGAGGAACGCGTAATACCCGGGGATACCACCTACATCCTCAGGTGGACACCTGCCGATGATCTCAATCAACCTTGGATAAAGTTCGCCGGGCACCGGATCAGCAGTCTTGGTGACTATAATCCTGTGCCGCCAATTGTCTCCAAAATCATAGACATAATTTATGCTGTTTTCGTCAGAATTTTGGAAAACCTCGTTCAAGGAAGTTTTGTTTGCGGGCTGGTCGTCACTCTCGAAGTCAGGGTCAGGCACTCCCCAGGATATCCCATCCGCTTGAAACATGTAAAGATGTGAGTTTGTCCATCCCATGGCGGCCTGCACGGTCAAATGCAAACGGTCAAGCCGAATATCTGCAGGCACTCTGAGGGTGCGGGTGACAGCGGGTTCGATGTCTTGAAGAACAATTTTGATCTCAATGATGCTCATGCGGCCTCTTTCACCCGTTTATGGTTGGCATGGCTCTTATAGTTCCTGGGGAAAAGAACGTCGACCCTGGTGGTCTTATAATCAATCATACTCCCGCACCCCGCATCTGATCGCAGAACATCTGCTTTTCAATCTCCGCATAATCTCTGTGAGAGTGCCGGTTTCCCAATTCAAATCTAGATTAGGGTCAATATTTTGCATGAACTTGGGTTTGTGGCAGCAGTTAAATTACCCGAGTTTCTGGCTGGCAAATGGCAGAAAGTGGGTGGCCGGGTGCTATCGAACCCACTGGCCGGATGTCTTCAAGATACGCAGACGGAATACCAAAAATTCGCCATCGCACAATTTGGCAAAAAAAAGAGCCCCAACTTGTGGGGCTCTAACTCCAGTTTTGTCGCGTTTTTGTGAACCGGATTGCCGCTTACGCTTGTCCTGGAAACGCTCTAAAAATATTGCTGGAGTGAGAATGGATGCGCTCAAGCAGGGTTAGGGTTCAGACTCCAAAACACCATCCATGCTTCCGCTCACTCTTTCTCATCTTCCTTCCTTGGAACGAGAACAAAACTGCCATCCCAGTTGATGGGTACAGAATGCAACTTGACCACATAGCCTTTGCCTTCCTTGAACGGCCAGGCCGCACCAATCGTGGTCATATATTCGCTGTCCGGTTCCTGACGAACCCGAACGTTGAACTCAGGCTTATCGCCCATTGCCATGTTGATAACTCCTCTTTGGTCCTCCATCCATCAATTATACTGGGAGCAGAACCGTTCATTGATGGAGTTATCCCCATGCACCAGTCATCATCCTATATGGACTTTGCTGAACTTAAAGCTGCGCTTCACATCGAGGACAGCTTTGATCTGCTTGAACTGACCATGAAAAAGAGGGGAGAGGCTTTTCGAGGCCCCTGTCCTACCTGCCAGTCCGGTGGAGACCGAGCTTTGGTCGTCACCCCAAGCAAACAATCCTTTTATTGTTTTGGGGCCAAGACCGGTGGCGATGTCATTGCCCTATCGGCTCATATTAAAAGCTGCGATATGAAAAGCGCCGCTTCCTTCCTGGCAGGGAAGGGAAGTGGCGACAGCTCAGGTAATAACAAAGCCAAAAGATCAACTGTTCCCAAGGAGAGGAATAAGGAGGCCACAAGAAGTCTCCAACCTCTTTCCTATCTGGAGCCAAAGCATCACCTGGTGCAAAAAGCAGGCCTGGATGAAACGACCTGCGTCTATTTTGGAGCTGGTTATGCCCCAAAGGGCATTATGCGGGGAAGGCTTGCCATTCCCATTCATGACACAGATGGCATTCTGGTTGCCTATTGTGGACGAGCCCTCAAAGGGGAGAGCCCCAAGCTGATATTTCCAAACGGATTTGACCCAGAGGAATATTTGTTCACCGCGCTGCAAGCGCCAATCGAGGAAATCACTTTGGTTAGGGATCCCCTGGACGCTCTCATTGCCTCTCAAAATGGCGTTGAGAATGTGGTTTCAGTTCTGACGGAAACCATCAGCGCAGATCAGCTAAAGCTATTGGCGGATCTCATGGATCAAAACGAAGCTAGCTCCATCGAGCTCTACTGACGCTCAAGCCGGTTCTAAAACTCCAAAACTAAAATAATCAAAGCCCCCAATACCCGGGGGCTTTTTCTTTACCGAGGCGCACAAAACTCTCGTCCCAAAGCTGGAGCACATCCGGCCCTCAGCGCAAAAAATATCCCCAACCCCAGCCCTATTCTCTACCCCTCGTCGCAAAACAAATATTGTGCGACGTTGATAATAATACTTAAATATACTCACGTGTCCTCCCTCTTCCCGTTGGCAAATAGGTGTTTAGCCCCGGCATTTGATGGTGCAATCTGTTCACTCGAATGGAAGGAAGCACTATGGGACAAATTCTCCATGGCAGCGCTACAATCGCACGGTCAGGCAGGAATGGTTCGGTCAATATCACTTCGAAACTCTCGATCAGGTGCGCGATTATGCAACGCGCTGGCTCTGGACTTACAACAATGATCGGCCCAACATGGCCATCGGCGGGATAACGCCTGCTATGAAACTGGAAATGGCCGCGTAATTCTACAAGCGGACCCCATTAAAAATGGGGGGATTACCAACCCAGTGGTTTTTCGGGGGGATTACCATAGTACTCATGTCCGTTTTACGTTTGGTTGTTTTATTTTCATTTAACTTGTCCTTTGCTTCGGCAGTGGGCGCACAAGAATCGGACCAGCAGGCGCCCGCCGACGGTACAGTGGTAGCTCAAGAGCAAGATGTTGCGTTGGCGGTTGTTGGGGAAATCCCGTCTATGCAGCCGGTTCTAGCGACATGCAGCATTTATCCAGAAAATGTTTGTGTCGGTCCGACACAAAATTATCTCGATGATTTGGGTGCTCAGAATCTTCCAGCCGATGAATACTCTGAGAGCCTGTTTCGAAAGTAGTTGAGTGATATCAGTGGTTTGTGATTCATTCGGATTGTCAAAGATTCGAAGGAGATCGCAATGAC
>JAJRZC010000154.1 GCA_024275435.1 Alphaproteobacteria bacterium | reverse complement strand
TGCCCTTGGCGCCTGCGACCTGATCAGGGAGATCACCGACGGGCTGTTCATGCATGTGCGCGCCATCCGCCAGCGGACCATTTTTGAAAAGGATCGCGTCCACGGGTCAATCGTCGATCAGAGGGAGATCGTTATTGCTCTGGAAGAGCGCGATACGGAACGCGCCGAACGTCTCGTGCGGGAGCATACGCTTAAACTGAAAGCCCATGTCGAACGATATGTCGATATAGATTGAAAAGCGGAAACGCCTGCTCCCCGTTGCCAATTATGAGACTGAGCTGCTAGCTGAAATGCTTTGTAGCGAGTGCGTTACCTATGTCTCCGGGTCGGACATTTGAATTATTGGCGCGCCTTGAAGGCGACTCTTCGCATGCACCAAGCGATGCGACTGCATCGCCAGCGAACAACCCGCCCCGTCGGAGCGCCCTTGGCGCGTGAGACAGATAATGGCGTGCCCTGAGAGGATTCGAACCCCTGCCCCCCCCAGATTCGTAATCGGCAGACCAAATAGGCTTGAAACTTATCTATAAGATCAGGCCTGACAATCAGATCGCGCATGTTCGAAAAAGCACTGGTGAAATGGTAATCCCCCCGAAAAATAATGGTGTTTCCAAGTAGAATTTTCTCGGCATAATAACTGAGGAGATTTTTGATGAAAAGATCACGGTTTTCAGAAGAGCAGATTATCGGCATATTGAAGGAGCATCAGGCCGGGCTGTCGGCGACCGAGCTTTGTCGCAAATACGGTTTCTCTGACGCGACCTTTTACAAATGGCGATTCAATGCGCGGAGGAGGATCAGTCAGGAGTGTGCTATCCAGTTCGTGTTCGAGTATACATGGCTACCTAGACTTAAGTTCAATCCATTCGCCATTTTGCCGTTTATAGGCTCCCGTGAAAGGTGTTGCCTTAGTTTTACGGATGAGCATTGAGCAGGGAGAAAAACTGCCAACGGAATTATAATTAGACTGGCAATCCAGTCCCATTGTTCCAGAGCAGATTACGACACCATTTTTATCTGCAGGTGCGCATTTTAACCTCTCTTCGTCGGGGAGCCCAAAACGCAATTTTAGCGTCATGCCGAGCATTGATTGCTCGCACCAACTCCCATTTTGCCTCGCATTAGTCATATTTAATGGGAGATTGGAAAAAGTTCCGCCTAAATTAGCGCATGCAGCGGAAAACCGAATGTTTCGCGCATTCTTTATGTCATATACCGTTGGAGTAGCGGAAATTATTAGAAATCCTTTCTCATTTACCAATCCAACGCTCATCCATTTGCTCCGAACTATCAGGGCATCAATTACATTTTTTTTCAATCCAAGCCGAACATAAGAAAAGTATTCACGAATTAAGCCTTTGTTCTTCTTGAGCATATTTATGTATATCTCGCGACGATCGTCCCCATGCAAATTCATACGCATTTCTGGATCAAGTATTCTAATTCCTTTTACTAAAGCTACTGTGCTACCTAGCGATATAGCCTTCTTTACAAGGGTGAGTTTTTCGTCACCGCTCGGCAGAAGCTTCGCTTTATGCCAAACTTGGTTAGCAAGAGAAAATGCTTTCAGTGGGTTGTTCAGTCCAGGCGCTATTTTTATTTTTTCTATTTCAGCCATATCAGTTGGAAGAAAGACACCTTTAGGATTTTTACGTATTTTACCTTTGTAAACAAGTAGGTTATTTTGAAGCAAACTTATAGTAAGCGCGTAGGTCTTGTCAGATGTGTAGCAATAGAAGGGACTTCCGCCAAGATATCCAAATTTTGTATACATGAGCCACTGAGCCAAACGATTTTTAAGCTCTCCTATGAATTTTCTAGCATTGTCCGTATTGACAACGATGTGAATCAAATTTGGGCATTCGAACGGTGGTTTGATGTATATCGTGTACCAACCTTCAGATAGAACTATGGGCATTGTATCCAAATTATAATTGGCATTCTTTCTGGTGAGCTGTCCGACAAGGTGCTGTTTGGCCCTTTGGTCCAGGCGATCAGACAAACGAGCAACGTGGTTCATATACTTGGCGTAAACCAGTAACTTTTTGTCACCCGATAGTGGTAAATACCGCTTCAATAATGCTCGGACCTGCTTCTCCAAATCCTCGGATGTTAGATCAATGGCCTCCAGTTCCGTATTAAAATTTGTAAGGGAGTCAAGTAGACGCTTATTACGATCTTCAGCGAAGATACGCTGCGCCTTTCCGACGGAAAGGGTTGATGAATAGGTGCTGTATTTCTTGTTGAAAGACTCCTGCCAGGCAGCAGTTTGTGACAGCCCGATTTTGCTATCAGGTATAGCACGTAATTCAACCATGTCCCGGTCAATCAGCTTATTCAGGATGGAGTTGCGGCGGCTCTTGAACTGCGAATTGTAGTGCCGCATATCGGACTTGTTCGCCAAGGCTATGATGGGTTCGGCACTCTTCTTTAGTTGGTCGATTTTACGAAGACCGTCAAATGATTCAGCAACCGTGGCCAAGTGTGAGAGGATCTGCGCCATGGCCGGTTCAGACAAGTCCTTGCGCAGTTTGTCTAACCGTTTTTTTGTTTGCGCTTGTTCGCTTGCATCCATATGCGTCATGGCGCCGTTCGCTTGGGAAGCGTTTAATGCCCCGATGGCGGAAACTCTCTTGACGGGATCGAGCAAGGCCGAAATTTCGTCCAATTGCCGTTTCACGGTCAGGCGGGCAGCTAGCGCCAATTGCTTCGTTATTCTTGCAATGGCTGAAGACTGCTCGCTTGGCCATAAAGTGCCGTTCTGTTTGGTCAACAATTTCCGGGCGGCAGCCAGTCTTTTCATGCGCGCTGCCGGCTCGGTTATCTCGAATCTTAATTGTGCGCCGCTTAGCAATTGGTTTCGAAGTACGCGAATTTTTCTGATGTGGTTGACAATGGCAGGTCGGCTGAAGCTGCCGCGTTCTAGGCGCCCCAGTCCTCCCAGAACCTGACGCATGCCATCCAAATTCTGCCGCATCAACGGGTCTCGATAACAGCGGCGTTCAATTTGCCTTGATATGCTCTTCAGGCCCCTGCTGCTGAAGCTGTCATAGGGACGCCCGAACACGGGCACAAAATCATCGTCGGCGAACAAGAGGACAGCCTTGGGATAGACCCGCTCAAGGACGGTATGATTCAGATCGAGCTTGGGAAACTCTCGCCTCAATTTGTTGGTCCACACCACAATGGACTTGCAGCGCCGCATCGAAGACTTTGAGCTATGAAAGGTGCCGTTATCTGCCGGTGATGAAACTGATGTGATACGCGATGGCGATGTCCTTGTAACTCTGGTCATCGAGAAAGAGGAACATCTGCCTTTCAGAAAAGTTCCAGTGAGTGTCTTTCCATTATTCGTTAGTTCTGTATTGAAGCCCTTTGGGTTAACACCTCTGATGCCGGTATAGAGCGTTTTGGTTGGCGCAAATTCAAAGAACCTTGGGGGAGAAGACTGTTGCCCCACGAGCCGGACAGCGCCGCTTCCGCCAGACAAGGCATAGGAAGTAAAGGTGCGCAAAAGTCCGCCATAGCGACCTGCAAGGCTTTGCTTGATAGAGAGCGTGCCATCTACAGTATCGCGCCCGCGGCAGGTCAATGTTCCTTCCCATTCTCCCAGGATCTGTCGAGCCGGGCTGCTAGGAGCTTTCTTGGCAATCTTCGCCCCTATTCTATTTAGTTCCATTAGCGAGCAACTGCCGCCATCGCTCGCACCTCCGGTCAGTTTGTCAGGGCTGTCAGTCGTCTCAATGTTAAAACTCCTGATGGTCCATCCTGGCCCCTTTCCTAGGTGCAATGTTTTCCGAAACTTGAATTCGAATTCGAATTCGCCATTTGAACCGCTGCGGCCACCAGTGAACAGTTTCTTCCCATTTCCCGGCCCTTTTGAAGCGCCCTGACCGCGACCACGATAGTGCGTCAGGAAGATGCGGTAACGTGATCGCCCACGAATTTTCTTAATGTCGAGATTGACCGCGGTTAATCCCCATCGACACGCGAAGAAGCCCTTCCATTTGCCCGCAATAGCGACTTTGTTCCGTTCATCTTGAACCGCAGTATTTAGAGTGTTTGAAGGCCGCCCAGCTATTTCGGTAGTATTATTACGCTCCTCAGGAAATCCAATTCGACGCAGAACTATAATGCTACATCCGCTATGGCGTACCTTACCAATCAGGCTTTTCCCCGCCTCACCAGTCCGTCCGGTAATCGTGATCATGTGATACCCGCGAGGTCTTTTGATCCAGGTTTTTGGTGACAATCTGACCTTGCCTGTTTGCTCGTTGTAACTAACGCGCATTGTGAATTCACCGCTTCGTACATTGCGGCGACCCGGCAATGGATAAAACTGAAACCGGGCGTCATATCCCGATTGTTCATTGCGTCTGACGGTTAACGTCGTGCCGGTCCAGCCAAAGCGGCATTTGTATTTGCCTTTCCATATGCCTATGATTTGGCCATCAGAACCCTGTTGATACCGGGCGACACGAATGAAATTACGTGCTGGTTGTGATTTTGTGTTTTGAGGAAATCGGGTTTCCAGGCCGCCGTCGGTTCGTGCTTGGCCTTCAGTTGATAAAGCACTGGATACTAGCGCCAGAAATACAGTTAGGATTCGGCTAAAGGCTAGAGCGTTCATCGTTCATAACCCTCTGTTATTTAATTCATTTCAGCTATTCAAGGTCTGGCTTGGTATGCGGTTTCGAGGAGGAAAAATACTCTTGCGGGTTTAAGGTCAACTTCCCTCAGTATCCAAACAGCAGAAAAATTAAGTTCTGCGGCAGCTCTTTGCTCTCTAAATTTAATCTGCAGTGTTACGCAAAATTAAATATCTGCCAAGCTTAGGTTTATGCCAGTTCATCAAAAATTATTGAGCGGTCCATGTACTACCCGGAAGTTTGACTGGATTTCCCCATCGCATCCGTCAATGCCGCCCCAATATCTTCATTGAGCTGTTGCAGTGGATCATCGGCAAGGTGGGCATAGCGGGCAGTTGTCTGCGGCTGGGTATGGCCAAGCAATTTGCCGATCATCGGGAGGGATGCACCGCTTGATGCCGCAACGCTGGCGAATGAATGTCTGAGGTCATGAAGGCGCACGTCATCAAGTGCGGCAAATTCATCGAACCGGGCCTGTTGTTGCAGGGCGTTCATTGCCGGCGGCCGGGTGGTTTCTTTTTTGAGCGTGAGATGCATGCGCTCATGCCGGCCGTTTTGTTGCGGACAGCC
>JAJRZC010000153.1 GCA_024275435.1 Alphaproteobacteria bacterium | reverse complement strand
TTGACTATCTCGCAAAAGTCATCTCTGGCGTCACGTTCAAAGACGGAATTGAAACCACAAACCCAGACCAGATCGCCGCATGACCAACAATCCTCAAACACCAGATTTGACAATAACTCATTGGTGGCATCCGAAAGCCAAAGAGTCATCCTAGTATTAACAGCAGCGACCAGACCACTATTACTTCCAGTGTTGATTCATCAGTGAACCTCGATGATCAATCCATTGGCTATACGAGCAATTCTAATCAATCTTCAACGCACCAATTATATAAGAAATGGTTTGTCACAAACGATAGCTCTTATGCCTATTATTTAAACTGTCTATCGCTAACCATCTGGAATGAAATTAAAAATGCGGTAATTATAAAACTTACTGGAGTCTCTCGGTTCCGATCACTTCTCGGCCCGAAATTCCGGAAAATCGTGACATGGATACGCGGCCCATGAGGTTTTCGGCACTAATTCAGCCCTTTTTGACCCAAATATCACGTTTTTCATCCACCACTATTTGTTGGCTCCAATTGCTGTGCGCGATGGTTGCCGCACTCAATGGTGAGGCCTACAAGAAATCAGATTCCGGTAATTGTATTTACTGAGGTATCAAAAATATCCGAGATGTCTAAATCTGCATTTAGAAAATGGCGATGTCCGATGGGGTATGCCCCAGCGCACAGGGCTCACTAGCAACCACATCCTGTCCGTAAGGATTGACTTTCATCAACGGACACCTTATACAGCGGACACCACCCTAAGAGACAGGAGTCCGCCATACAAACGATCCTTTACGCCCGCGTTTCCACCATCGATCAAAATATCGACATTCAGCTCACCCAAGCTAAACAAGCCGGATTCAAGATAGATGAGGTCATCGCTGACAACGGCGTATCTGGCGTCAGCACTCGCCTAGCTGATCGGCCTGAGGGTAAACGGTTATTTGATAAGCTCCGCACCGGTGATGTGCTTTTGGTGCGGTGGGTTGACCGACTGGGTCGCAATTATGACGATGTCACTGATGCAATCAGAACCTTCATGAAAATGGGCGTGGTAGTAAAAACGGTTATCAGCCCTATGAGCTTCGATGGGGCAACCACTGACCCCATCCAGCAGGCCACCAGAGACGCTATGATCGCATTCATGGCCGCCACTGCACAAGCACAGGCTGAGGCTACCAAAGAAGCTCAGCGGGCCGGTATAGCCGCTGTAAAGGGTGATCCACGTAAGTATCGCGGTAAAAAACCGAGCTATGACCGCAAAACATATGATCAGGTCATTGATATGCTGAATGCCGGTGGCGGTGCCAGCGTGATCGCCAGAACTACTGGACTATCTCGACAGGCCATTTTGCGAATAAGAGCCGATCCGACGACGGCTGAGATGGCGCTGCATCGCTGGGGCATGTAACTTTTTAAATCTGGTTCGCAAATCGAATGGCGAGCTCGCAATTTGCGCATATCAAGATTCGACTTCAATAGGTTTCACTGCAAGTAATTTCGACACATTTATTATGCGTATCGACACAACTCCTTTGCAAAAAGCGCCATGAAGTGCTTGTATGCGATTGTAATTAAATCATAATTACAATCGCACGATTAGCTCCCGTTTTGATTCCAGGGTCGCCCACCACTTCTGAAATTGGCTTCCAAGCACGCGCTAACGCCTTCAGCTCTCGCCAAAGGCCACCGCGCCACTTACTCCGGCCCACAAAAAGACGCCTCGGCAAGCTGCTTGCGAGCAGCTCTGGATCACCACTGATAGGGGCTAGAGGGTCGCTTGATGGGCGTCTATCACCGCTTCAGTACAACGGCCCCGAGGATTTCTGGAGCCAGGCAAGGCGGCACATGCGTAAATTCAACGGTGCCCTCAAGGCCCGGTTTGGGGCATGCGAATAATGCGGATTGTCGCTCACTATAGGTCGTAAAAAAAGGCAGGGTTCTCACCCTGCCCTTTCCAAAAACACTTATCTTTAAGCTCACTCGTCTTCGAGGGCTTCAATCGCCTTTTGCAAGTCTTCTTTGCTCACCGATTTATCGGTAACCTTGGCGAGCTCCAGAATGTAGTCCACCACTTTGTCTTCATAAAGCGGCGCGCGGAGTTGCTGCTGTGCATCGCCATTTTTCTGAATGAATTCAAAGAACTCACGCTCTTGACCCGGGTATTGCCGCGCGGCTTCAAACATAGCGCGCTGCATTTCCTCGTCAGTGATAACAATCTCGTTTTTGTTGCCCAGCTCGGCCAGCAGCAAGCCAAGGCGCACGCGGCGCTCAGCGAGCTTTTTGTGCTCGTCCGTGGTTTCGATCTCGGGGTGATCATGGCCCTGCACGTCTGGGTTTTCGTCATGCCACAAGGTGTGGGCAATCGAGCCGGCTTCGGCCTCCACAAGGCTTGGCGGCAGGTCAAAGTCAAACATGCCATCAAGCGCGTCCATCAGGCCGCGCTTAAGCACGGTGCGCGCCGCACCCTTATATTCGTCAGCCAAGCGCTCGGAAACCTGCTTTTTCAGGCCATCCAAATCTTCAGCGCCATAGCGCGTTGCCAGCTCGTCGTTGATTTCAGCAGGCTTAGGCTCATTTACCGCTTTGATATTACAGGTAAATACAGCATCTTTACCCTTCAGGTTTTCGGCCTGATACTCGGCGGGGAAAGTGACTTTCACTTCAACTTCGTCACCCTCTTTGCAGCCCACAAGCTGCTCTTCAAAGCCGGGGATGAAGCTGTTGGAGCCGAGCACCAACGGGTAGTCATCAGCTTGACCACCATCAAACGGCACATCGTCAACCTTGCCGAGGAAGTCGATCACAACCTGATCGTCGTTCTTGGCCTTGGAGCCTTTACGGCGCTTTTCAAAGTTGTTGGTTGATTTCGCTATGTTATCCAGCGCTTCCTGAATGGATTCGTCATCAGCCGCAACCACCAAACGCTCCAGCTCCATGCCGCTGAAATCAGCTTCAGGCACATCAGGCAGGCGCTCGTAAGAAACCGAAACCTCTACGTCGTCGCCCTCTTTCCAGTCTTCCTTGGTCATCTCGATCTTTGGCTGCTGCGCGGGGCGGTCACCGGATGTCTCGAACTGCTCTTTCACAGCGCCATCAACAGTTTCCTGCAAAGCCTCACCCAAAACCGACTGGCCAAACATCTTTTTCATCAATGCCAGCGGAGCCTTGCCCTTGCGAAAGCCCTTCATCTGGAAATCAGCGCGCGCCGCTTCGATTTTTTCGTTAACCTTGGTTTCCAGCTCGGCGGCTGGAATCACAATATCATAGCCGCGCTTCAGGCCTTCGTTCAGAGTTTCGGTGACTTTCATGTCAGTTCCTCGGTTCGTTTGCCCAGCGGGCCTAAAATTTGGTACGGATGAAGGGACTTGAACCCCCACGCCTCGCGGCACCAGAACCTAAATCTGGCGTGTCTACCAATTCCACCACATCCGCAGAAAGCCGCACGCGAAGCGCAGCCGGTAATTCCGCGCCTCTTTAGCAGAGGATTTTGCGGGTGGCGAGGGGAAAATGCGGGGATGCGAAAATATGTAGGGTGGGTTTCAACCCACCAACGGGCGGCGGCGGGTGGCGGGCTGAAGCCCGCCCTACAATTCAAACGCCCTGACCACCGCAGGAAGCTGCTCGGGAATGTCCTCTGCGATCAGCCCGGGGCCGAATTTGAGCGCACATTCCACATGCACCCACGCGGCGGCTTCGGCGGCTTGCATGGGGGCAAAACCACGGGCCAACAGGCCGGTGATGAACCCCGCCAACACATCGCCTGAGCCTGCCGTGGCCAGCCACGGGGCGGCGCGCTCGTAATGGGCCGAATTGATGGCGGCGCGGCCATCGGGCGAAGCGATCACCGTATCTGCGCCCTTGAACAGCACCACACAGCCCGCACGGGCTGCGGCCTCCCGCGTGGCATCCACTTTGGAATAGGCGGGGCCGCTCACCGCAGGAGCCTCCAGCTTGGCCATGATATCAGGGAAGAGCCGCTTGAACTCCCCCGCATGGGGCGTGAGGACGCATTTCTCATGCAACATGCCAAACAGATCAGGGCTTTGCGCCAGCAACGTCAACCCATCCGCATCCAACACCACGTAGGGTGCGTGCTCTGCACACACCGCTGCCTCAAGCAGCCCCCGTCCCCGATCATCCACCCCCATCGCGGGCCCAAGGCACAGCGCATTGATACGGGTGTCCTGCAAAACCGCTTTCAGCGCCGCCCCGTCCTCAATCGGGGCCAGCATAATCGCCGTAAGCTGCGCCGCACATTCCGCCGCCGCCTCCTGCGGGCAGCCAAGGCTCACCACCCCCGCCCCAATACGCAACGCCCCACGGGCGGCAAGGCGGGCAGCACCTGTGCGGGAGGCGGGGCCGGAAAGGATAAGGGCGTGGCCGTGGGTGTATTTATGTGTTTCAGCCTCATATCTCCCCCGAAACAATCCAGCGCGCAGTTTTCCCCTTTTGCATTGGACAATACCAACAATTTCATTGCGTCGCAAAACCCCGCCGTTGAGCGCGCGCCATACTTGTTGGAGACCTATATCCACAACCTTCAGTATCTGATCGTATGAAGGCTTGCCTATGAAGTGCCCGAGTTTTGCTCGGTGAAACGAAACCACAATGGCAGCCTCCGAAAATGCAAAGCCCGCAACAGTTAGAAACCGCCCGCTGTCCAAATCCATCCCAGTTTCACAATCAATCGAAACCATTAGTTGTTGAGAAAAACATTTAAGAATTTTAGCAACATCCTCAGTAACAAAGCGCGAAAGGCCTGCACCAAAGACCGCATCGATACAAATGTCGGGAAAGCGTTCAATCGAATCTGGAGCTTCAGAGAACACCCCAACGCCTCCCACCTCCAACCACCGCTCCGCGTTCACCTTCGCATCCGGCGGCAGCTTTTCCATGTCGCCGTAGAGAAAAACCTCCACCTCCCAGCCGCGCGCTTTAAGCAACCGCGCCACCACAAAGCCGTCGCCGCCGTTATTGCCGGGGCCGCAGAGGACCACGGCTTTTTGCGGGGTTTTGGCCATGTCGGGCCACTCTTGGAGAATGGCCTCAACAACGCCTGCGCCTGCGCGTTCCATCAGCTCTAGGCCGGTGGTCTCGCCGCTATCAATGGCAGCTTGCTCGATGGCACGCATTTGGGCGGCGGTGAGGAGTTCGGTCATGATAGGCTCCGGTTGTTTGGGGGGATTAAACACGATGTTTGGGGGGAGGGGAAGAGGGGGTGGCGGGCTGAAGCCCGCCCTACATTTCGTTTTGCTCTTTATTTAGGCGCGGTGATTAAATTTTAGGCAGTGCCGCCGGAAACTTCCCCCTTCTCCCCTGCCCTGCCCGCAATCAATTTGCACCACCTTCCAAGCAATGCTTAACAGGTGCTAGCAATCAGGAGCATCGACATGAAGAAAATCGAAGCAATCATAAAGCCGTTCAAGCTTGATGAAGTCAAGGAAGCCTTGCAAGACGTGGGCATTCAGGGCCTGACGGTGATTGAAGCCAAGGGTTTCGGGCGCCAAAAGGGCCATACCGAGCTGTATCGCGGCGCGGAATATGTGGTGGACTTTCTGCCCAAGGTTAAAATCGAAATCGTTTTGACCGATGACCAAGTGGACGAGGCCATTAAGGCCATTATAGATGCCGCCAAGACCGGAAAAATCGGCGACGGGAAGATCTTTGTTTCCAGCGTTGAGCAAGCCATTCGTATTCGCACAGAAGAAGACGGGCCAGAGGCCCTTTAGAGAGGAAAGACCATGAGTGATATTCAAGCTGTTCTGGACAGCATCAAAGAGAATGACATCGAGTATGTCGA
>JAJRZC010000152.1 GCA_024275435.1 Alphaproteobacteria bacterium | reverse complement strand
GCCCAGCGCGCGAACCCCGAATGCTTGATGAAGGCGTCACCAACGGCGGCCCGGTTTTGTGAACAACCATGATAGGCTATATGAACGCGGCAATCGGTCGTTGAGATGCAAGCATCTGGAACATAAACGACACCCAATTTGGAAAGGCCGTGGGACTGGTCCTTGGATGTAAATTCTATCTGATCGAAATCTAGAAAGGCACCGGTTAAGTTTTCACCTGGCGGGGTGAGGTTGCCATAGAGATGCTTGAGGAGAGCGCCTGCCTGATCATAATCGCAATCAACGATGTAGGGTGAGGCTGAGCGATCACACGAACTACCTTCCTCCTGCGTCACAAAGCCATGACCTGCTTTGATATCATTTCTATATCTGATGTTTTCAGGCTTGACTTGAAGGTCCAGGTAAAACTGTCGAGCGGCTTCGACGATGGGTGGTTTCACGGTTCGATCGTTTGTTCCTGAAAAAAGATAGACACGGTCGGAGGCGACATCTTCAATGGGATCTATACGCCCTTGCTGCGAGAGATTGCGAGCTTTTTGGGCCAGCCGCTTTGGGTTGGGGACTCCCCAAAGTGTCAGGTTGTTGAGCATGCAGCCATTGACAGCCCGTGAGGCGCTCAAGATGACAGCACCTGCGCCCGGTGCCATACCAGAGAATACACTTTGGGCACACCCGTAAGGACCGCCGGCAATTATGGCGGCGCCGGAGACGATTGAAGCGTGCGCGAGCTGGAACTGGCCAGCCATGTAGGCACCTGACGAGATACCCGAAACCGTGGTTTGGTTGAGGTCAATTCCAAGTGCGGGAAGTGTCGCTGAGGGCTCTGGTTTGTTTTCGGGAGCCTGCATACCGGTTCCCAGCCAGATGTACGCACCGAGCAGTATCAAGAGCCCGATGATCCAGCTTCGCCAGTACGTTCGCAACATTGTCTTTTCCCATAGCTGTGAGACGCTCACTTTTGGCAATCCAGCCATAAACGTCGTTCACCAGATTCTACAAGCTCGTTTGGTAGCATTTTTTGTAAGAATTTGGATAGCTGAGGCTTTGAGGGTAGAGATCGGGTTTAGATATGCTCATTTAATTCGAATAGTGACCCGATCGGCCCGACCCTTGGCGTCGATTACCGTAAGTTTGGCAAATCCTCGTGAAACGGGGTGCCAAATGGTCTGACGACGGTTCGTCGGTTTATCAACCGGCTTCCCATCAATGAGCCATGTCAGCGGTAAAGTGCCGCCTTCGGCCTTCAACAGGATTGGAGACATTTCCTCAGTGATAATTGGACCTGCTCCGGTTCCGGTTCCGGTTTTCGAAGATTCAATTCCCGGTGCTGTTTCTACCTCCATCACCGCTCTGTCAGGGGGAAAGGCAATCAGGACAGGAGATTCGATGAACAGGCTTTGCGTATTGTTTGAAGCTTGTGACCCGAAACGCTTCAAGGGCGGGGGAAGACTTGAACCCGAAGAGACGCGCAAGGCAGATGGAGGTGCCTGGGGCAGAGGGGTGCGATGTTCTGATATGCGTGAGAATGCATCAAACAACATGGGGGCGGCGGCAGTACGGCCAATGAGACCGGGAGTGGAGGTAGCATCGGCGCGACCGATCCAGACTGCGATGGTATAGCGCCCGTCGAAACCTACTGCGAGTGCGTCTCGATAACCGTAGGAGGTTCCCGTTTTGTAGGCGATACGACCGGCTCTGGCGTTGGGCGGGGGTGGTGCGTCCTTTAGAATGTCGCTCACGTACCAGGCTGCAAGCGGGCTTAAGATTTGGCGATTTTCATCTTCGGAGATTTTGCCCGACCGGAAGCGTTGTTCTCTTTCACCGGCAATATGGGAGATGTGAACGTAGTGTCCCTTATTCGCGATGCCCGCATAGATTGACACCAGATCGCGCAATCGCAAACCGATGCCTCCCAGCGCCACGGCCAGAGAGGGCTTCGCATCATTGGGCAACTGCGCTGCGATTCCGAATTTTTTTAATCTTGAGACGAGTCGCACAGGGCCAACCGCATCAAGCATGCGAACGGCCGGCACATTCAGCGAATGACCCAAAGCCTCGCGTATGGTTACGGTGCCACGATAGGATTGATCAAAGTTCTCTGGTCTGTAGGCACCAAAACGTGTGCGGCGGTCTTCGATCAGTGTTTCTGGATGGGCGAAACCCGCCTCAAAGCCCAGGCCGTAAATCAATGGCTTCAAGGTCGAGCCAGGAGAGCGGACGGCCTCGACCATGTCGATGGCGCCCAAGCGGTTTTGATCAAGGTATCCGGCAGAGCCCACATGGGCGATGGTCTCTCCAGTGGTGTGATCGATGGCCAGAATGGCGGCTGACAGTTTTTTACCGCGCGCTGTGGCGTGTTGGCGCGCCAATGTCTCGAAGGCAGCCTGGATCTCGCGGTCGATTGTGAGCTTGTGGATGATCTTGGATTTGTTACGTGCCAATACGGCGTCCGAGAGGTGAGGGGCGTATTTTGGAAAGGCTTGGCGAAAGCTCGGAACGCTTTCAGACTTGGCACGATCCGCTTGTGCTTTTGAAATGACACCCGCTTCTCTCGCCCGATCCAAGACACGGTTACGGGCACGTTTGGCGGCGTTTTTATTCCTGTCGGGACGGCGCACCTCGGGTGATTGAGGAAGCGCCACCAACAGAGCGGCCTGGCCAATGGACAACCTTTTGGGTTCTTTGCCAAAGTAAGCAAGGGAAGCGGCGCGAACGCCCTCGATATTGCCGCCGAAAGGCGCTTTGCGCAGATAAAGGTCGAGAATTTCAGATTTGGTGTATTGCTTTTCCAAATGCAATGCGTGGACCATCTGCACAAGTTTTCCGCTGGCTGTGCGTTTGTGCTCACCGGTAAGAAGTCGAGCGACCTGCATGGTCAGCGTGGAAGCGCCTGAAACGATGCGCCCGTTTTGAGCAAGTTGTGTGGCGGCACGCAGAAGGGCCCAGAGATCGACACCCGCGTGTTTGTAGAAGCGGCGATCTTCAAAATTGATGAGCATCTTCAAATAGCGCTCATCGACTTGTGTGTGTGAAACCGGCAGGCGCCAGCGGCCATCGCTTGCAGTGAAGGAACGCAGAAGTTTTCCATTTCTGTCGAGGACGATCTTTGACAGATCATTTGCCGATTGAATGGGCGGCGGGCTGATCACACCCATGGCGATATTGGGAAGCATGTAGGCGAACGCCAACAGAGCGGCAAAAAGGGTCAACCCGAGGAAACCAGCTTTAAGCCGCCAACTAGATCGACTTGGTTTTACCGACGTTTCACCTCCACCATCTGTGGTGGAGGTGCTTTCTTCTAATGGTTGATACTTGGTCATGCTCATTTCCTAGCTACCGCTACCGGGCCTGGGAGATAATGAGACGACCAGCAGGTGTGCGGGCATGACGCTGCGTGTGATACATGTCCTCAACTGTTGCTGCGGGGTGCACGAAAGAACCCAGCGTTACCGCCCGCACGATGTAGGCAACTTTCGTCGAGGTTCCCGCAGGCTGCAGTTTGTTGTTGTTTCCTTTGAACAGATCAAAGGCGGCAACGAAACGGTCGTCACGGAACTGCGTATGTTCAGGGCGCACCTGGCTCTTGAGCCATGGCAGACTCTTGATGTCTCCGCTCTCTACAATCCTCGGGTTTTCGATTTCAAGACCGGCAGGAAGGCGATCGACGAGCAGCACCCGGCCACCATCATGCTCGGTGGTCAAGGACAGGACAACAACAAAGCGATCGTTTTGCTTGATGGTTGTCTCGCCGCCTGTGGCACTTCCCATTTCAACGGGCTTTCCCTCAAGGGTGTAGTAGTTGCGTTCAATCTTGAAGCCTTTGGCAATTGCCGGTTCCGGCGTGAGAGCATCTCCGACAACTGAAATCACGGTGTCCACCGGCTCTTGGTCGGTGTTTTCGATGACCAAGCTTTTGGTTAGAAGGTTCACAGCGTTGATGCGCTTTTGTAGCGGGCCGCTATGGGGTGCACCGTCCACTGTGAGACTGGTATCTTTGGATGCCTTGCTGAGGGCGTGAGCCGCCAAAAGCATCCAGGCCTGTTCCTGCGTTGAGGTGTAGTTCATGCGCTGTCCATAAGCCTTGGTGACCACTTCAATGAGGGACGCGGCCTTCGATTGAGTCTGGCCCGTTTCTAGTGACAAGGCGATTAGCGCGGCACCATCGCGCAGTATGGAACCGTAGTCGGAACGGGACAGATGTACGTTTGGTTTCGACTGGGCCGTCATGCTTGCAACAGCAGCACCAAAGGCGCTTTGCGAGCGTGGCTTATCGCCAATCATTGCAAGGGCTGCACCCAACTGAGCCTTTGCCAAGGGTGTCGTGAACCGGGACAGGCGTGTGTCCACGTAGTAGCGCAGCTCGCCTGCCGGGGCGCGTCCGTTTCTTGCAAGCACGTAGAGTGCATAAGCTCGTTTCTCTCCACCACTTTCAAAGTCGCGGGCGTAGGAAATAAAATTCGCCAAACGGTCGAGGGCCTGCGTGAATTTTTGCGCGTTGACGCTATAGCCGTTTTCCTTGGCGCGAGTTAGGAAATCCGTCACGTAGGAGGTCAGCCAGATGTTTGAGTTCGATGGTCCCCAGGAACCGAACGCGCCTGAGGAATTCTGCATGTTGAAGACGCGATCAATGGCGGCTTGGACACGTGTCTTTATTTCCTTATCTGTTGCGAGACCCACCTGGGTTGCCAACTGGTTGACGTAAACCAGCGGCAGGGCGCGGCTCACGGTCTGCTCGGCGCAACCATATGGATAACGATCGAGCTGGGTCAGCAATGCCGGCACGTTGAAACGTGCGGTGGGACCGATTGAGAGGTTAACGGTGGTACGCTTTTGGATAAGGCCTGTGGTTAGATCCTTTGAGACGCTGAGCTTTCCACCTGGGCGTAATGTACTGATGGTGGTCCGCTTGATATCCGTTGCGGGCGGTTTGACATCAATGGTCAAGGTGCGAGCAACGTCAATGCTTCCGGGCCCTGTGACGCGTACAAAGTAATTGTGCAGCCCCACTGTTTTGGGCTTTAAGGTGAGCGTTTCACTGCGTCGTTCTCCTTTCGTGAGTTTAATGGTGCGATCCATGAGATCGCTTTCCTGTTCCTCGCCTACCTGCTGTTTGATGCTCAACGAATATGACGCGCTCTGGCCTTCTACGTTGTGAAGATCAAGGGCCACTTGTGCTTCGTCTCCCAATGTCAGGAACCTTGGCACAGATGCCGTCAAAGCAATGGGATCACGCACGATGATATTGCTTTGCGCGTGGCCGAGCTTTTCTTTGCTCCATGCGACAGCCATTATGCGAACGGTTCCATTAAACTCAGGTATGTCGAAACTCACGCGTGTGGTGCCATCTTCGGCCAGTTTCACGATACCGGAAAATTCAGCAATTGTGGCTTCGACGGGTGGGCTACCTTGGGCGGACAATGCTCCGGCGGCGTCTCCACCTGAGCGCAGACGTCCACGCTGCGCACTCATGCCGTCGATAAGGCGACCGTAGGCATCGCGTATTTCCATGCCGAGACGGGTTTGTGCGTAAAAGTGGGCTTCGGGATTGGGTGTCTTATAGCCCGTCAGGTTCAAGATACCGAGATCAACGGCAGCTACCGTTACAAACACATCGCTTCCCGGTTTCATTCCCGAAACCTGAATGGGAATTTCCAGGGTCTCGCCCGAACCAATTTTCTTTGCGGTGTTGAGGGCGATGTTTAAGGTGCGTGCGGTTTGGTCAAGCTTTAGCCATGCAATACCGATGGCACGTTGTGGCATGCGTTTTGCCACTGTGTCCATGGCCCGGTAAAGGGTGGCTGTGACGTAGGCGCCGGAGCCCCAATCATCGGCGACGGTGAGTTGCACATCGCCGCCTCCGCGTGGGATCTCGACTTCCTTGATCAACTTCAGGCCATTTGCAAGCACGGTGATGAGCGCGCGACCGCCGCTTTTAGAGTCGATCCGAAGCTTGGCTTTGTCGCCCGGGTTATAGCTTTTCTTGTCGAGTGCGACGTCGAGCATTTCCGGGCTATCAGGGCTGTCGCCACTGGCGTACCAGCCAGCGGAGAATGCAAAGGTTGTCTCGATACTCATGTCATCTTTGGAGATAATCTCCAAAACATAGCGACCGTAGTCCACGGGAAGCGATAGGCTTGCGGGTGTGTTTTTTGAAACGTCTATGGTGCCTTCTTTAATCTTGCGGGTGATTGTGATGGGTTCATAGGACCAATTGCCATTGCGGCTGTACCACTGCCAATTGGTGTGCACGCGTTTCAGCGTCCAGGTAAGACCACGTGCGTCTATGGCGGTGCTGTCCGGCCCAAGCATGATGATGTCGAATTTCGCCTCTTCGCCTTCCCCCAAACCCGTGGCGTCGAACTGTGGCTTGATGCCGATGCGTGCCATACCCAGGTCAACGGGCAGCGTGGTGCGACGCTCAATGGTGCGCCCACCGGTTTCGCGCAGTTTGATAAGCACGCGGGCTTCCAAGGGACGCGCGGTCTTGCGCATGCGAGGCAGTTCCAGCGCTATCTGGGCAACGCCATCGGATGCTGTTGTGGGCAGGTCCTGCAAGACCTTGCGGACTGAGGAGATCTGCTCGTTGTGAAGGCCGAAACTGTAACCCGTGAAACCAGGAATACCTGCGCTTGCGGGTTTTACGATGATCTCACCTTCCAGTGCCAAATCGGCTGCCGGGGGACCGTAAAGATAGCGGCCCTCGACTTTTAACATTGCTGATTTTCCTGGAAACAACGCACCTGTTGGTTTGGTCAATGTCATGTCCAGGCGTTCGGGTACGAAGTCTTCCACGAGGAAAGCGGTCTGGCTGATTGCGTTTTCCTTGGGATCAATATGTAACCGGGCGCGCCAGGTTCCGGTCATGGCACCATGGTCAAGCATGACGGTTGCGGTGCGGCCGCCCATGCCCTCATCTGTCAGGGTGATGCGGCGATGCTCGACGCCGTCCGGGCGCGTGACAATCAAGGTTGCGGGAATGGCTGAGGCGAGACCGGTGCTTTCGCGCACGAGAGCTGTGAGGTGAATGTCTTCGCCGGGGCGGTAAATGCCACGTTCGGCGTAG
The DNA here is from genome assembly GCA_024275435.1 of Alphaproteobacteria bacterium. Taxonomy (GTDB): domain Bacteria; phylum Pseudomonadota; class Alphaproteobacteria; order Rhizobiales; family Hyphomicrobiaceae; genus JAJRZC01. The sequence goes on along the minus strand of JAJRZC010000152.1, from coordinate 1,631 downwards.
AGCAGTCCATCAATGGGTCCCGGTGCCGCGCGACCTTCGACGCCGCGGTCTGACAGATCGAAGGCACCGCCGGCTAGATCGAGGAAGGCATAGTCCGTCGGCCCGTTTTGGGCAACTAGGACAGCGGGCTGCAAGCCACCCTCACCGCGCGTAAGTGCGGCATTAAAATGGATGTAGCCTCTTTCATCGGTTGTTGATGTTGCCAAAATTTCATTGTTGCGGGCGACGAGCTTGACACTGGCCCCCTCGATCGCCTTGGCATTTGCCAAAGAGCGCACGAAACCGTGAACGCCATCTTCACCTTTCAGTGCGGTCAGTCCGAGGTCGGAAACGATAAACCACTGTGTGGCGACGTTATGATTTCGGTTTTGCTTCAGGCTATCGGCACGTGCGACCATCAGGTAAGCGCCCGGTTTCAATGTGCCGATTGCTTCTGTGATTGGAAAAGCTGTGGTCACCTCTTTGTTTAACTTGGAGGTCACATCCATCACGCCCTTGTAGACCTGGGCACCACTACGGTTCTTGATGTCGTCGATGTTCCAGCTGGAAAGCTGCCGATTGAGATCACCGTTGTTTAAGGCGTTTACCAGTCCCCGATCACCGATTCGATAGACCTCGACTTTGACACGGTTCGTATTGACCGTGACGATGGGAATGCCTTGCTGGCCGTGGCTGGGGAGAACGTAAGCGCGCCCGGTAAAGCGAGCGACCGGATCACGATCAGGGACGTAAACGGCCAGTTCGATGTTTTTCTCCAGATTTTCATCGACGCTGGATGGCAGCCCCTGGCGTACCTGGATTTCAAAACGGCGGCCGTGACCAAGGCCGTCTATGCAGAGTTGATGGCCTTCAACATTGACACTTTGGGGGTCATTGCCATCGACGGTTACAAAATTAGCGAAATCAATGGGCGCACGTGACAAGGATTCCGAGAACTGAAGGCACACTCGTGGGGAGCTGCTTTGAGATTCGGTTGTGTAATTCGTCATGCGGAAACCGTGCTCGGCGCGGACCTTTTCATAGATGGCACGTGTTGCGGGGTCTTCTTTCAGAGCCAAGCTTGCTTTCAAGGACTCCAAAGCCGGGCGCCAGATGGAGCGACGTTGCAGAGCTTGAGACAATACAGCCAGGGCTTGGGCTTTTAACTCTGGGGAAGTTGAGCGCTGGTAGGCAAGATAAGCGGCGCCGCCTGCGTTTACCGGCAGGTCGTAACGCTCAGAGCCTTTTGTCGAGGCCGGATCAATTTTAAGAAGGGCCCTTGCCAAGCCAAGCCAAGCGGGTGCGTTATCTTTCTCGGCGACCGTCGCCAGAGCAAAAAACCGAGCTGCCTTGCTGGGATCATCCAAGGGGACAGCGCGCGCCTTGTTGATTAAGGTACTTGCCGACATATCGCCAGGCTTCCAGTTTTTTTGCAGGTAGCTTTCGTAACGCACAGCATCGCGCTCACTTTGACGGTGAGCGAAAGGCGTGTCATCCGCCATCACTGTTGAAACCGCGAAGAGTAAAAGGATAAGTCCTGACAGGAAAAGAGATTTAAGAATATTCATAACCGCTGACCTTTGATGTGTTGCCCGCTAGAATGCCCGGGGGAAAGTCTGCTTGGGCATTAGGCGTTCTCATATGCTCACTAT
>JAJRZC010000151.1 GCA_024275435.1 Alphaproteobacteria bacterium | reverse complement strand
GAGCGGCTGCGGAACCGGTGATGTCCAATTTAATGGTAAAATATTTGACGCCGTAGGCCTGAACAATGCTTCGGCGAAAAAAACGCCCAAAATGACCCCACGCTCGGGACTTGTGACGCCGCCATCGCTGGAAAGACTGCCGCCACCGGGAAGCGCACCTCCAGCCCAAACAGACGCTTTGGCCTCCATCAACGACCCTGATCGTGTTTCCGTTGAATCAGCTCAGGATTGGGCACGGCGCCAGAAAGCCTACTGTGACAAACATTACGAACCCGGCATAGCCGCCGGTGACGCATCCGTTGAGGGTATTGAAGGACCAGCCGGGCCCTGCCGTAGATCAGCTTTTTCAGCCCTTAAAACTTGGAATAAGCAGAACTAGCAGCTTTAAAGCTCGATGGCCTACCCAGTTCACCATAAATCTTTAGTCTCCATAAGCATTGGGATTTGCAACATTAAGCCGATGTCATTTGACATGAGGCCGGTGGTTGCTTGAAACTCTAACTGAACAAAAAGCCCAACGTCGGCCAATCTCCCCAAAATGGCATGGCAACGATAACAGATTTGATCCCTCATGGATCGATCTGCAGTGGAGATCGAGGTTTGGCACTGCCAAGACAAGGTCTTCAATCGCAAAACAGTTTTAGGCGAGCAAGGTTCGAGGATCTTTTTAATTATGGAAAAAGCCTTTTCCTCTCATATGAATAAAATGGGAATGGCATTTGCTTTATTGGTGCTCTCAATGACAGCAATGATGACGACCCCCACCACCGCAACGGCGGAACCACGCGCCACGCAATTCACGTTAAAGAACGGCATGCAGGTCGTGGTCATTCCGGACAGACGCTCGCCCGTTGTCACTCATATGGTTTGGTATCGTATCGGAGCCGCCGACGAGCCGCCAGGTTCATCGGGTATCGCACATTTCCTCGAACACCTGATGTTCAAGTCCACTGAAAAAATCGCCGTTGGTGAGTTTTCTAAGATCGTTGCGAAACTCGGGGGGCAGGATAATGCCTTCACGTCACAAGATGTGACAGCCTACCATCAGCGGATTTCCAAAGACCGCCTCGAAGATATGATGGCGATGGAAGCTGACCGGATGATGAATCTCCGACTCACCGAAAAAGAAGTGCTCACCGAGCGTAATGTCATTTTGGAAGAACGTCGTTCACGTGTTGACAACAACCCTTCCTCAATTCTCTCCGAACAGATGGACGCCGCGTTATACCTAGCCCATCCCTACGGAATCCCGGTAATTGGTTGGGAGCATGAAATCGCGAAACTGAACCGCGAAGATGCAATGTCTTTCTATGAGCAGTACTACGCTCCCAACAATGCAATTCTTGTCGTGGCCGGCGATGTCACCGTGGATGAGGTTCGGCAAAAAGCCGAGGCGACATATGGGAAGCTCCCGCCCAATGATAAGCTGGGCAAGGAACGTCAACGCCCACAAGAGCCGCCTCACGTGACACCTGTTCACCTGACACTGAAGGATCCACGGGCGGGCAAGGCCTCCTTGACGCGCACGTACCTCACCCACAGCTACAAGTCTGACAAAGACGGCGAAGCCGAAGCAGCCGAGATCTTGGTGAAAATCCTCGCTTCTGGTTCCACAGGACGTCTCTACAAGCGCTTGGTGATCGACACCAAGATCGCCTCCAGCACCGGGGGTTGGTATTCAGGTTCTGGAATGGACAGCGGCAGGTTGGCTTTTTACGCTGTGGCAGCCGACGGTTCGGACCTGAAAAAAATCGAAGCTGAGATTGATGCCGAGATCAGGAAAGTGCAACAAGAGGGTGTAACCGAAGCTGAACTGAAGCGCGCTCAGAACAGCCTGATAGCCGGATACGTCTACCAAAGTGACAGCCAAGCCGCTTTGGCACGCCACTACGGCTTTGCCTTAGCAGTCGGCCGCACGATCGAGGATATCGAATCTTGGCCAGAGCGGATCCGTAAAGTTACCAAGGAAGATATCAAGGCTGCCGCCAAAAAGGTTCTCGATCTAAAAAATTCTGTCACTGGTTATCTCATACCCGCGCCAGCAGGCAATGATAACCAGAACATACAAAGCACACCAACACGCGCCCACGAAAAGTCGCGTAGCTGAGTATGGCAACAGGAACGAAACCAAGCAAGAATAGGCGAACGTAATGATCAAGGCCAACATCTGTCTTGGCACGAGTATCAAGGTCGCAACTCCAGCCAAAGACACAAGGCGGCTACATATCACCGGCTCATTTGTGGCTTTGGCATGTGTTGTCTTTCTTTCACTTATACAACCGGCCAAGGCAATGGATATCAAGGAAGTAACAAGCCCCGGAGGAATTTCAGCATGGCTCGTAAGTGAGGACACTGTCCCGCTGATCGCCATGAGATTTGCTTTCAAAGGTGGAAGTGCACAAGATCCAGCCGGAAAAGAAGGTCGGGCGAATTTTCTTACCGCGATGCTTGACGAGGGTGCGGGCGATCTGGACTCACAAGCCTTTCAAGAGCGCATGGAAGACCTCGCCATGCGTTTGCGCTTCGAAGAATCGCGTGACAATTTTTATGGAAGTTTCCAAACTCTTAGTGAAAACCGCGATAAGGCCGCCGATCTGTTGAAGCTAGCGCTGAGCAAACCGCGCTTTGATGAAGAAGCCATTGAACGCATGCGCCGCCAGATCAAAGCAAATCTCGCCTATGCTTTGAAGGACCCCACCCGGGTTGCAACTCGGGAGTGGTTTAAAACCGCTTTTCCAAACCATCCCTATGGCCGAGCCTCCAGTGGAACAGTTGAAAGTATTGATGCCATAACGGCACAGGACCTAGAGGACTATCGCTCTAAAGTCTTTGCAAAAAGCAATCTTAAAGTGGTCGTTGTCGGGGACATTAACGAGGAAGATCTGGGAAAACTTCTCGATCATATCTTTGGCGATCTGACCGACAAGGCGCAACTCGTTGATGTGCCAAAAACCAAGCCGGTAACGGGCGGCATCCAGAAAATCATTGATATGCCGGTGCCCCAGTCCGTTGCCATTTTCGGAATGGGCGGTGTGGCGCGTAAAGATCCCGACTTTATGCCGGCGTTTATCTTAAATCATATCATTGGCGGTGGCGGCTTTGCCTCCAAGTTGATGGAAGAGGTCCGCGAAAAGCGCGGTCTTGCCTACTCCGTCTATAGCTATTTAAATCCACTCGACAGTGCTGAAATTTACATGGGCAGCGTCGCCACAAAAAATGAGTCTATTGCCGAGTCATTGGACGTAATCAAAGAGCAACTAAAGCTCATGGCGGAAAAAGGCCCCTCTGAAAAAGACCTCGAAAACGCCAAGAACTATCTGACGGGATCCTACGCTCTGCGTTTCGACACAAACAGCAAGATCGCCAGCCAGCTCCTTGGCGTTTTGGTGGAAGATATGGGCATTGACTACGTCGACAAGAGAAACGCCCTCGTGGAAGCGGTCACCATCGCTGATATAAAACGAGCGGCAAAACGTTTCATGCATCTCGACGATTTGATCATCACGGTTGTCGGGCAGCCCGTCGGCCTCTAAAAGCGTTTCTTGAAACAAAAAAAACCATTCAGCATCCGTTTAACCTTATGGTTAAAAGCGGCGCCAAGTGGATATTGGAAAAAAAACAACGCAACGGGGCAGATCAAAATGGCAGGCACCTCAAATCCCGGTGCTTCAGGCACTGCGCTGGGGATGAATTTCACACAATCCATTGATGGCTGTCTTGAAAGTACAATTGCTGAAAATGGACTAAGTGACTCTGAACTTCAAAGCTACTTGGACAAAGCCGGCCATGAAGTTGAAACGCTGAAACGCGAATACAGTGAAAAAAGCCTACCGCTTCTCTCCATCTGCGAAGAACAAGAAGATATCGAAGAGGCAAGCGCTGCGCTTCAACGTCTCTCCAGCGGTGCCGATATGATCGTCTTTTTCGGAACCGGAGGTTCAAGCCTTGGCGGGCAGATGCTGGCGCAGCTGGCAGGCTGGAACATACCCGGCGTTGGAAAAATGCGCGAGCAAGGCAGGCCACGCACACGCTTTTACGATAATCTCGATTCAAATACCTTGCACAATGCGCTCGATAAGATGGATCTCGCCACCACGCGCTTTATTGTGACCTCAAAGTCAGGTGGCACCACGTAAACCTTGGCTCAGGCTATTGTGGCCCTAACCAAGGTCAAACAAGCGGGACTGAGTGCTAAGATACCCCAATTGTTTTTAGGTATCACCGAGCCGGAAAAACCAAATGGCCAAAATGGCCTGAGAAAGCTTTTTTCCAGTCTGAAAATTCCAATACTCGATCATCATACCGGCATTGGCGGACGTTTTTCCTGCCTCACCAATGTTGGCCTGATCGTTGCGCTCTCTCGTGGCTTGGATCCTCATCTCATACGCGCAGGTGCCAAAGATGTACTCTCACAAATGATGGACGCTCCAACTCCCAAACAGTTTTCTCCAGCACTTGGCGCCGCGGTGAATATCGCCCTGAACAAAACTAAGGGAATTGGCACCCTCGTCATGATGCCCTACGCTGACCGGCTCGGACACTTATCAAAATGGTTTGCGCAATTGTGGGCGGAAAGCCTCGGTAAAGGCGGTCAAGGTACGAGCCCCATATCAGCCTTGGGTCCACTCGATCAGCACTCTCAGCTTCAGTTGTTCATGGACGGCCCTGTTGATCATTTCATCACTATTGTTCGCGCCAACACCGCCAAATCGGATGAACCTCTGATCGACGCACAGATGGCAAAACTTACCGGACAGGATTTCTTAGAAGGACACACCGTCGCTGACATTGTGAATGCACAAGCCCACGCTGTCCCCGAAGCCCTGGCCAAATCCAAGCGACCAGTGCGCACCATCCATATCCCGCAACTTGATGAAAAAGCAATGGGCGCATTGATTATGCATTTTATGCTGGAAACCATCATAAGCGGTCGCATGCTCGGTG
>JAJRZC010000010.1 GCA_024275435.1 Alphaproteobacteria bacterium | reverse complement strand
GCCAAAAACCAGAAATGGGGTGTGAAACCATGCCAAATTGACCATATCCAACCCTCAAAGCCGAAAATAACTGATTTTACTGGAAACCCATCTCGAACTCTGTAATGTTATACTGAATATTAGGCCTTATACTGAGGTCTCACCGTAACAACCAGAGAACCCCCAAATGTTAGGTGTTCCCGTTTCGTTTGCCTCAAAATTGGGTTTGTGTTATGGTGAAAACCCAGCTTTGGAAACAAACTATGAAACAGAGAAAGAACTACCCTAAAACCGCAAGCGCTTTTGGCATTGTTGCCGGGGCATTGTTTGTCATGGGCTTCCTAAATTTTGTCTTCTTTTTTCCAGCAGGTTTCTTGGTGCTGATTGCTCTTATTTTGGCGATTGGGCCTGATCGTGATTACAATCAAGATAGCTTTGGAAAACATAAAGTCTTTAGCAAATATGGCTATAAAGATTCAAGCGCCGCCAACTGTCTTTATGGTGAGCATTAGCTTCGTCCACGATTTATTGCTGCTCGATAATTATCCGAAAGCGAAGCTGACGTTTTGTCTGGTCCCCAAGAGGCTTGGGTTCCATCCCCCATATGAACATACGATCCATATTCGCCTATTCCGCTGAAAGTCGAAGCGCCCAGCTCAAATAGCCGCTCATAGGTTTCAGGGTCGGAATTTGGTGTGATAATTTCTCCGTTGCGGGTCAGGGTGAAGTCGGCCGTGTTTGCATGGCCGGTTTCGTCAACATCATGGCGATGCGAGCCTGTCCACTCTTCGCCTCGGGTTTGAGGATCATGGTCAGGTGTTTGGCCAGCTGAATTGATATGGACACCGTATTCAGACCCGAGTTGAGAAACAACATTCGAGAGGTTTTGCCGATATTCGTCAGAGAGCGGCATATCCCGAATGCCGATAGCACCATAATTCACATTGTCCAAACCTGATACATATTGCGGCTGTTGCTCCGGCGAATTGTATTGGGTGGAGCCGCGAGTCGGATCTTCTAGCTGGCCCGAGAATACCAAATCTGCGATGCGGGCAGCATTTTCGTATTCTGGTGAATCAGGACCATAGCGCTCAACAGGCCTGTTGCCTGAAGCATCCGCTTTCCAAGAATTGAACTGGCTTGGATTTGAAGCCACTTCGGCTGGATCATCGCCAAACCCATCCGCGTCAGTGCGATTTCTAATGGCCAGCGCTGCGGTAGCCATTTGCTCATAGTCATCGCTTCCACCAGCTTCGGCCAGTATGGTTCTGGTCACGAGATCGCGCTCATAGTTTGATAGGGAGCTTTCAGCTCCACCAGCAAACATTGACATAAAGCCACCACCTTGAATGAGTGGGATATAATTACTGTCTTCACTTTGCCCCATGCTGGACATTTCCCCAAGACTGTCAACAACGCCAGCGCCTCTTTCAACAATAGCCTCTCCTACATTGCCATCAGCTTGGGCCTGTCCTGCCGTGATTTTTCCTTCAATATCAGCCTGAGATCCTGACGCTCCTAACAGTGTATCGAATTGTTCGCCATCGAGCGCATTGGCGTTCATACGTTCGGCGGTATTGGCTGCCAATTCATCATAATTCCCTCCCTGGGGCCGAACCACCGAATTGTTTGCTGTATCAACAGGCGTATACTCGATAGGCGGGGTTTCTGGCAGGTTTGGTGCCAATGGGGCAGAGTAGTTTTGCTGGGTCAACCCGAGGTCATTCAGCAATCCGGGCAATATGTCGTTAATGGCTTCTTGCTGAAGCAGAAGGCCGGCCCCGGACTTGGCATTTACAAGGTTGGAGATTTGCTCGTCGGAGTAGCCCTCATCCTGCAATGCGGTTGTAAGGGCGGTTGTTAGGCGTGAATTGTAGCTCATATCCTGCGATTGCAGATAGCTATTAGCTTTTTCCAAGCTTTCCGCTTGCTCATAAGCCGCCGAATACCGTTCAGCCGATTGCTGCACTTCATCATAATTAGAGCGAACCGAGTTGCTTCCGGTTTCGCCTTTTGAGCCATTTTCCCCGAGCTGCGCACGTTCAGCGTAAGTAGCAAGAGTGCCCAAGGTTTCCGAATAGTTCTGATCTCTTGATGCGGATGCAGCGGATTCAAAGGCTTCGCGTGATTGGGCACTAAGCGTTCCTTGCGCCTCCATTTTGGCCCCAAGCTGCATAATCTGGTTGACGCCAAGACCGGCGTTTCCAGCAAGCATCGCTTGAAGCCCAACATCGGTGGAAAGCCCATGCGTTTCGGAAAACCGTTCAACTTCACTCCAAGCGTTTGTAACCGCACTTCGATCTTCCTCGCTAAAGCTTGTGCTGTTTTCCCAACCCGCAGTTCTGTTATTGGAAAACGACATGCCAAAGTCCGAGAGCTGGCTTGCCGTATGCGACACTGCGTTGGAATAGTCTTCTGACTGCGATTCAGCGGACCGCCATGCTTCAGAACTGCGCTGAGAAACCTCTTCGCGAATGCTTTGGCCAAGCTGGGCATTCATCCCGACCTGAGATTGGGATGAACCAGCGGAATAGGTGCGCGAACCATCCGCATTTTCTGTCACCAAACCACCATCCGGCATAACCCGTGTTGAGCGCCCCGTATCCATCATGCCGGAAGTATTCCACTTATTCGCCGACATATTGTTCATAGAAACATTGCCAAGCGACATAGACCCGGTGGCGGCTTCGCGCCCTGTTTCAATCGCCGAGCCTTGGCTCACATTCAGCATCGAGGTTGCCAGCCCTGCCATTTTGGTTGCGCCAAAAAATATAGCAAAGGACAAAAACGGCACAGACATCATCATGTAGCCCGCCACCACGGAAATATCTTGCTCTACCGCCTGAATGCCAAAATGGTTTGCCCAATTCAGCACGTCTGTTGCCCCCGAACCGCTTCCGCTGAGGGTGGTTGTATGCTCGCGATACCAGCCTGTTGCCCCTTTGAGCAGGGTTGTGTGCAGAATAGCACTTAAAGGCTCCCATGCAGCCAACCAGACAAACCCGCCGAAATATCCCTTGGCCACGGTCGCGGCCATCGGGGTCATCATCAAAAGCAACGCAATCGGAAACGCGCCGTAATACAAGGTTTCAAAAACGATCTTGATAATGGGAACCCATTTGAGCGCCCCGGACCCTACCACCTGATAGCTGGCGCGGGTTTGGTTTTCTGCGCGGGCGGTTTGGTATAGGCTCATGGCGGCCGAGTTGCCCGAATTGGCAATCAAACGACCAGCGGCATCATCGAGCGCCAAAACCAACATGCTTTGTTTAAGGTAAGAGGTGGCGTCATAGCTTGCCATGCCCATCATGTTTTGAAAATCTTCCAAGGTGCCAGTTAAGTTGGCCACCTCGACAATGCCCGCCCCCGCGCCGGTTCTGGGCGCGCGCGCTTCGGCGCGTTGCTGCAAGACCTTAAGCACTTCGGTGTTCAGAGAGGCTTCCAGATCGGCCCAGCCTGTAGGGCAAGCAACCGTGGCTTCCGCCACCTCGTCGTAATAGGCCAGCGCGCCTGGCGCATTGGTGCCAATATAGGCGGCAAGATCGCCCTCGCGCGTCAGCTCGTCGATATTGACCAAACCAATATTGGTGCCATCGACCATGCAATTTTCCATGAAGTTCACAAGGTTTTGCTGAATGCTTGGCGTCACCGCCCGCCAGCGCGCGGCTTGTGCCATCAGGGTTGCGCCAAACAGAATGCCGTTTTCCTGATAAGCAAGGCTATCGGGCGTGGAAAGCAAGGTCTCCATGCGGCGCGTGATATTGTAGGAGGTTTTGGAGGTTAAGCTGGCGATGAAGGACACCGAAAGCGGCACGTTATCCACCGCACCGTAGATT
>JAJRZC010000150.1 GCA_024275435.1 Alphaproteobacteria bacterium | reverse complement strand
TCGGGAGAATGGTTCTTTCGTTTCGTCATTGTGAATCGTCTTTCTCATAAGTCGATCCATCTTAACCGCTGGTCCGAAATCCTGCGACCACCTCTCTTCTTGGGGGTTCACCCTGAACGGGGGTCACTGTGAACTCGGTTGTTTCTGGCTCTTCTTTGGTCAGCGGCAACTCCAAAACTTTGTCGAGATTGATGCAATACGTCGCTGTAAATCCATTTTTGTTTTTGCGCTTTCCAGTCTCAATCAAAACGCCCTCATTAAGGAATTGCTGGAACACCCGCTTAACCGTGCTTTTGCTCAACTCGGTGCATCTAGCGACGGTTCCTTTGGAGCACCAAACCCCCGAGCCATCGTCGCTGGCTTTGTCAGCTAAAAAGGTGATGACTTGCTTGCGGGGGGCGGACCCGAATTTATGGTCGGTGCAAATTGAGGCGACATGAAAGCTCATGGTGTCACCTCACTAGGCATAAAGTCCTGTACGCGAATTGTACGCATATGGCGTGCTTTTGAGGGGGTATCTGGAATTATTCTGGAAAACGTCCATTCGACAGCAAGCCGAAATACACGTAACCCATTGAAAAGATTGGTGCACCCGTCGCGATTCGAACGCGAGACCTCTGCCTTCGGAGTAAATCGAGTTTCCCTTAGCCTTTGATTTTGTTGTATTTTGCATTTCTTGCCGATCCTTCATTTCCCAACCTTTCCCTTGTTTTGCTGTATATGTCATTTCGTTGTGTGAACCTTCTGCGTACGCCCAAGCCGCCTAGCCATATCTTGCAGATCGGTGTTGGAATGGTGGCCATAAACCTTGTCGATGGTAGGCTGCGAAACCTTCACATAATTCGAAACATTGATCTGCCTCTCCCCGCTTTGCAGCAGTAAGCTAATCCGCGTGTGGCGAAGTGTGTGAGGCGTAACATCTGTAAAGCCTGCGAGTTTCACCGCCGCCCGAAATCCTTTGTCGATGCGCTTTACGCGAATGCTTGGGTTTTTCTTCTGGTGAAAAACAAACTTCGCTTGATGGCCATACCGCTCATAACGGCGCAGAAGAAACCGTCGAACTTCTGGCGGCATGGGAATAAACGCGCGTTGTTTGTTTGACTGCTCGACGCCACGCTTATTGAAATTCATCGTATTGCTAGAAAAGTCGATTTGATCCCATTCAAGCTCCATGATTGCCGACTTACGTGCACCGGTATAAAACGCGATGATTAGGAATATGCGTAGAGTAAATTTTGCACGGTGATTTCTACCCGCTGCCCAAAGCAGTTTGGCAAATTCGCCCTCATTAAGCCATCGCGTCCGTGGTTCTGAATCTTTTGGGAGTTTGGGAAACTTGATCGGCACAATGCGGTTCATATTCGCTGCATGATTTATGGCTGACCGTAGATCAATCAGTTCCCGCCGAATAGTTGACTGCGCTCTGCTTGAGCTGATCCCCTTCTGGCGATAAAGCTCGACCGTCTCGATATTGACATGATCAATAGTTTCATCGCGCCAAAATCCCAGAAGATGCTCAATCGAATAGCTTAAGCGCTCAGCTGACTTCGATCCCATTTTGAAATGAGCATAATCGTCTAAAGCCTGGGCAACGGTGAATTGGTTGTGCATGACAGCAAGACCAATACGTTTTGTTCGCCGCTCTCTCAGGAAGCCTTCGAGCTTTTCCTCAGCAT
>JAJRZC010000149.1 GCA_024275435.1 Alphaproteobacteria bacterium | reverse complement strand
ATGGCGTGCGTTTCCGAAGCCATGGGCATCGCCTTGCCTGGCTCAGCCGGTGCACCTGCCCCATATAAGAGCCGTGACGATTATGCCATCCAAAGCGGCAGGGCCGTGATGCGTCTTCTTGCAGATGGCATACGCCCACGCGACATTGCAACACGAGAAGCCTTCGAGAACGCAGCAACCATTGTAGCCGCCACTGGAGGCTCAACCAACGCGGCACTTCATCTTCCAGCCATGGCAAATGAAGTTGGTCTGGAATTTGATCTCTTCGACGTCGCTGAAATTTTCAAGAAAACGCCCTACATCGCTGACTTGAAGCCCGGTGGAAAGTACGTTGCCAAGGATGTCTATGACATCGGAGGTGTCCCGCAGGTCCTAAAGGCTCTGATGGAGGGCGGGTATCTTCACCCGGATTGTCTGACGGTGACCGGTAAGACCATGGCTCAAAACCTTGAGAGTGTGACATTCAACGAAGATCAGAAGGTCGTCTATCCCGTTTCCAATCCCATCACACCCACAGGTGGTGTCGTCGGGTTGCGCGGCTCTCTGGCTCCCGATGGTGCCATTGTGAAGGTCGCCGGCATGAAAAACCTGAAGTTTAAGGGGCCTGCACGTGTCTTTGATAGCGAGGAAGAAGCCTTCGCAGCTGTCGAAGCTGGTAACTACAAAGAAGGCGACGTTATCGTTGTGCGTTATGAAGGTCCCAAAGGAGGCCCCGGTATGCGTGAAATGCTGTCCACAACTGCAGCGCTTTACGGTCAGGGTGCGGGCGACAAGGTCGCTCTTATAACGGATGGTCGTTTCTCGGGTGCCACCCGAGGGTTTTGTATCGGTCATGTCGGTCCGGAAGCGGCAGAAGGCGGGCCAATCGGTCTCATTCGCGATGGAGATATCATCACCATTGATGCCGAGGCGGGCACCTTGGACATCGACCTTTCTGACGAAGAATTGGACAAACGGCGAGCCGCATGGACGCTACCTGATAATCCCTACAAGAGTGGCGTGCTTCGCAAATATGCCCAGCTTGTCGGTCCAGCACGAACAGGGGCGGTAACCCATGAGGGCGCAAAAGTGGAAGTGGTTTGTTATGCAGATATATAAGGTGCTTCCCACCATGAAGTGGAAAAACAAAAATCTATCAGCGCTGGCTGCTATCATTGTCATCGCAGCGGTTTCACTGGTGGCCTCTCCTAACAAGCTGTCGGCGGCAGAATTTGTATCTCCCGATGCAGCACAAAGACAAGGCATCAGTGCCTTCAAGGGCGGCTACTATGAGCTGGCTATCCCAGCCCTTGAGTATGCAGCCGAGCACGACATGTTGCTGGCGCAGTACTATCTTGGTGTACTTTTCTCCGATAACAACAGCATTCACACCAACCACCCCAAAGCCTATCTTCTGTTTCAGGCAATCGCCAATAAACATGCAAATGCAGATCCTAAGGACAGCACAAAGGCACCATTTGTCGCCAACTCACTCACATCTTTGGCGCGTTACTTAACCAGTGGCCTGCCAGAAATTGGTGTTGAAGTTGATGCAACGCGGGCAGCTGAATATCTACGCCATGCCGCACTTTTCTTCAACGACGAGGATGCCCAATTTGAATTGGCAAAACTTTACTTACGTGGTGAGGGAGTAAAAAGCGATGTCGCCCGTGGCAAACATTGGCTCGCAACTCTGGCAAAGAAGGGCCATGCGGGAGCACAGGCTTTCCTTGCCGACCTTTATTCCCGAGGCATGTACGTCAGAAAAGACTCCGTTCGCGCCTTGGCCTTGATCTCCGTCGCCTTGAAGAACACCTCTTCAAAAGATCGGGTCTGGATTGAAGACGTCTACCAAAACATCTATTGCGGAGCCTCTAAGGGTGTGCGTGCGCAGGTCGACGGCGGCATGGTCGCGCAATGGGACAAACGGTACGGCCGCAGGCCATCCCTTGAGAGCAATCTCGGACTGGGGCTGCTCAAAATAAAAACCCATCGAGTCTGTGAAGATGGCAAGACGCCGCCACTTCTAAAGCAGGGCCTTCAACCCAGCGAGGCCCTACATAACAACGCCGTCTCCGCCGATGCAGGCACCACAGTTCCGCAATCAGGTTCACCTGCATCTGCGACAGAAAACGGTACCCCCATGGGGTTTACCCGCGGTGGCACGCTTGGTGGCGTTGGAGGTATCTATCACAATGTGGGTGAACACTAGTTCTTCTGCGATGTAAGCAACTCAGTCCACACCGGGACATGATCCGAGGGCTTTTCCCACCCGCGGGTCTCGCGATCAATCCCGGAGTGCATTAATAAGTCTGTAGCCTGTGGCGACAGTAGCATATGGTCGATACGGATACCGTTGTTTTTAGGCCAAGCACCCGCCTGATAATCCCAAAACGTATAGACGTCATTACCTACATGCCCGGTGCGAATGGCGTCAGTAAATCCCATATTTAAAAGCCGTCGATAACGTTCGCGCGATTGTGGTTGAAACAACGCGTCCTCAACCCACGCTTCTGGCCGATTGCAATCTTCTGGTTCAGGAATAACGTTAAAGTCACCAGCAACAACAAGCGGTGCCTCTTCTTTTAAAAGCTCAATCAGGTGAGTTTCCAGCCTGTCCATCCAAGCGAGTTTATAAGAAAACTTTTCCGTCGAGATCGGGTTTCCATTGGGCAGGTAAAGACAAGCGACCGTTAGGCTGCCGAACGAAGTGGAAAAACGAGCTTCCATATAGCGGGACTGTTCATCATTGTCATCGCCCGGCAAGCACCTGACAACATCATCAAAGGGGATCTTTGATAGGATCGCGACGCCGTTGAAACCCTTTTGCCCATGGGTTTCCACATTGTATCCCAGCTCCTCAAAAATTTCGCGGGGAAAGCCTTCGTCAATACTTTTAATTTCCTGGAGACAGACGATGTCGGGGTGAGCTTCTCGCAACCATGCTTGCGAGGTATCAAGGCGCGCCTTGATACCGTTGATATTCCATGTGGCAATTTTCAAGATGTCAAACCCATATCAACGAACCCGAATCAATAAAACAAGGTTTCTTCTGAAAAGTCGCAACAAGAATGCGTAAGTCAAGTGAAGAGCAACGAAGATGCGCCAAGAAAAGGTTTAAGCTGGTTCAACAATGAGCTTGCCTGGCTCAGCATTGCCCAAAAGTTCTAGACTGAAAAACTTGTACCACACCCGCAACCAGCCGTTGCATTAGGGTTGCGAACCTGGAACGATGCGCCGATGATGTCGTCAACAAAATCCAGTTCCGAACCGGAAAGAAACTCTAACGACATGGGATCAATAAGTACGGTGGCTCCATCGCGCTCGATCTTCAGGTCATCGCCTTTCGACGTGTCAACAAGATCGAACTTGTATTGAAAGCCTGAACAGCCTCCACCTTCCACCGCCAAGCGCAACATTGTGCAGCTTGGCTCATCTGCCATAATTTCACGAATCCTTTTTGCAGCTCGCTCAGTAACCGTGAAGCTCTTGCCTTCGTTATTTTTTATCATATCGCCTCGCTTGCCAGACAATAAGCCTTGACAGTATTCCAGTCTCTTTCAGAAGAACATAGGGTGCAACCTGGCTCTGTCAAACCCCCAGGCCTTTCATTTGCCGGTAAAACTCAGTTTCAGGAAGGACAAAAGAGTTCCCTCGCTTAGTTTGGTAAGATGCCGTAAATCTTAAGTGTCGACAATCACGGGCGCTCTGAAAGAACAAGAGACAACATAACGAAATGAAACCGACGAGCAAACCCGCATCAAATCTTGCTGAAAACAACCTTTACGGTGAAGATCTCCAACCTGGCGAAAGCACCCCTGGCAATTACAGTGCAAGCGCGGTTCAAAGCCGGGGGCGGGAGTTTCCAGAAGCGGATTGTCCCACGCGCGGCCCCTTCCAACGTGACCGTGACAGGGTCATTCATGCCTCTCCCTTTCGTCGTCTGACCTATAAGACTCAGGTATTCCTTTTTCATGAAGGCGACCACTATCGCACCCGCCTGACGCACTCCCTTGAAGTTGCTCAGATAGCGCGAACATTGGCTCGCCAGCTTCGTCTTGATGAAGACCTCGCAGAAGTTCTGGCACTCGCCCATGATTTGGGACATTCCCCATTTGGTCATGCCGGCGAACGAGCCCTGTCAAAGCTGATGGAGGACCACGGTGGATTTGATCATAACGCCCAGTCTCTTCGTATCGTGACACGATTGGAGCGTAAATATCGCTACTTCGATGGGTTGAATTTAACCTGGGAGACCCTCGAGGGGTTGGCGAAACATAACGGACCTGTAAAGGAAAAAGATCATCCCATCTTTCGAGCAACACGAAGTTTGGAACGCTGGCAGAGCTTGGACCTTGAAAACCACGCCAGCGCCGAAGCTCAAGTTGCCGCCTTGGCCGACGATATCGCTTACGTCAATCATGATATCGATGATGGTCTTCGTGCTGGTCTGTTAAAGTTACATGACCTTAAAGACGCACCACTAGTCGGCCCCATCGTCGAAAGCTTGTTCGCGAAAGACAAGCAAATTTCCGCGCAGTTTCATAAAATAGATAACTTGCAAGAGAAACCGGGATCAGATGCTAATCAAAGCCACATTGATGACGGCCGTGCCATCTACGAGCTGAACCGTCAACTCATATCGATTCTGGTCTCGGGATGCGTCCATCAAACGCGGAGCAATCTGAAAGCGTTGTCCCCAAAATCACCTGACGATATCCGCAAAGCCGGGGTAATGGTGGTCGCTTTTTCCACCCCACTTGCTTCACAGATCGTCGATCTGAAGTCGTTTCTATTTGCAAATGTCTATCGCCACCCCAAGGT
Source organism: Alphaproteobacteria bacterium (assembly GCA_024275435.1). GTDB lineage: Bacteria > Pseudomonadota > Alphaproteobacteria > Rhizobiales > Hyphomicrobiaceae > JAJRZC01. Next base: position 13,364 of record JAJRZC010000149.1, on the reverse strand, counting down.
CATGAAGGTTATGACCAGGGCGCAAGCCGTCATTGAAAGATTGTTTAACCATTACATTGAACACCCGGAAGAGATGCATGCCCGTTGGAGGCTGGCTGCCTTAGGCCTGACTGAGCGAGCAAGGGCTAGGTTGGTTTCTGACTTCGTCTCGGGCATGACCGACAGATTGGCGTTAAAGGAATACGAGAGGTTATTTGACGAGGCCCCGGAATTGCGTTAGCCGGAACCTTCTGAATTTTTCAAAGCGTGGGCGCCACGTGTGCAAGGGGCACGACGTCGCATTTCACGAATAATCAGCGACCCACCACCGATGCTCAACCGAAATGAATTATCGACCAAAGAGGAATTTCTGCCATGAACGTGTATGAACACGTCGGGGATATGATCCATGGCGCTCTAAAAGTTCTGCAACAGGAACAAAAGTTAGCAGCAGACATTGAACTCCCCAAGGTTGAAACAGAGGCCCCACGTGACCCCGCTCATGGCGACATGGCCTCAAACATCGCTATGGTGCTGGCCAAACGGGCAGGTCAAAAACCCAGAGACCTCGCGCAACTGGTGGCAGAGAAGCTCACTGTTAACGACGACATCCAAACCGTCGATATCGCCGGGCCGGGCTTCTTGAATATCAAAATGTCCAATTCCATTTGGGAGCGGGTCACTGCGGCCATCCTCAATCAAGGCCCTCAATTCGGCCGCGCACAGTTGGGCGAAGGTGCAAAGGTCAATCTGGAATATGTATCCGCCAACCCCACAGGACCCATGCATGTCGGCCATTGCCGTGGGGCTGTATTTGGTGATGCGCTTGCAAACCTGCTTGAATTTTCAGGTCATGATGTTGCGCGGGAATACTACGTCAATGATGCCGGCGGACAAATCGACGTCCTGGCAAAGTCCGCTTACCTTCGTTACCGCGAAGCATTGGGCGAGGATATCGGTTCAATGCCTGAAGGGCTTTACCCGGGAGACTACCTCAAGCCGGTTGGGCAGATATTAGCTGACTCCCATGGAAAATCACTCAAGGAAATGGATGAGGATCAGTGGCTCCCCATCGTGCGCGAAATTGCATCCAACGCCATGATGGACCTAATTCGCGAAGATCTCGCAGCCTTGAACATTCATCATGACGTGTTCTTTTCCGAAAGCTCGATGACTCAAAATGGCCACGACCAGATAAAGGACGCCATTGAAGCGTTACGGAAAAAGGGACTGATTTACGAGGGGCAACTGCCAAAACCCAAAGGCCATGAAGACGAAGAATGGGAAGAACGTGAACAGACCCTGTTTCGTTCAACAGACTTTGGAGATGATGTCGACCGCGCACTAATGAAATCTGACGGCACCTATACTTATTTTGCCGGCGACATTGCTTACCACTACAACAAAATCAAACGCGGCTACACGCACCTGATTAACGTATTTGGTGCCGATCATATCGGTTATCTTCCACGTATGACAGCGGCTGTAAAAGCTCTCTCTGACGGTAATATCGATTTCGACATTAAAGTATGCCAGCTCGTTAAGCTCTACCGCGACGGTGAGCCGGTACGTATGTCAAAACGGGCAGGAAACTTTGTGACCCTGCGCGAACTCGTCGAGGAGGTGGGTGTTGATCCCGTGCGGTTCATGATGCTTTACCGCAAGAATGACGCCCCACTTGATTTTGATTTCTCGAAAGTAACCGAGCAGTCAAAAGATAATCCCGTCTTTTATGTTCAGTATGCCCACGCCAGAGCGGCCTCGGTGCTGAGAAACGCCAAAGAAGCCTTTCCAGACATGGACATTTCTCCTAGTGCTCTGGCCAAGGCAGACCTCACACAACTGTCAGACCAGGGAGAATTAGCGTTAATCAAACTGCTTTCCGGCTTCCCAAATCTGGTTTTGGGGGCTGCGCGCGCCCATGAGCCCCATCGGTTGGCTTTTTACCTCTATGAGGTCGCCAGCACCCTTCATAAGCAGTGGGGAAGAGGCAATGATTCGCCACATTTACGCTTTATCCACACGGATAGTCAGGGAGTGACTGCTTCCCGTTTGGCCCTGGTTGCCGCCACGCAACAGGTGATATCCTCAGGTCTAGGAATTTTGGGAGTGCAGGCACCGGAATCTATGCGTTAAACTCGTGATTCTAAAAAGGGCTTCGAGAGAGCGATTCCGGTTTAGATAAAAGTGGCAAGCGCAGACAACTAAAAATTGAGAGTGCAAGCTCAATAAACTAGGCGCGCAACAGAAGCTTCGGGCGAATATCGGGTGTGAGGGTTTTCGGTTATGGCACAATCAAATGGCCCAGGTCCGCGAGGGAGGGCTCAGCAGCCTCAACAAGGCAGACACAACCACGAACAGCAGTTGGACCCTCGCTACGCGCAGCAGCAGGCTTCCTCCCAACCTGGAAACTGGCAGCAACAGGAACAAAACACACATCATGAGGGTGGTTATCCTGTGCAGGATCCAAACGCCCAACAGCCTGGTTATCATTATCCACAGCCCACGCAGTCTGCCCAGCAGCAGGATCCCAACTACAACAATTCACCCGCAGCCCCGGGGGGGCAGCCGCGCTTTGAAGACCCAAATCAGTACGCGCCGCAGTTTACCCCCTATGGGCAACAAGCCGCTGATCCTTTCCAGCAGCAGCAACAACACCAGACTCCTAATGGCACGCAACCGGCACCGCGCTACGATGAGACACCGGTGACAGCCGATCCTTATGCAGCGCCGCAAGGATATCCAGCTCCCGGTTCGCAGCCCGTACATAACCCAATGGATAACCCTGCCTTTCCCCAGCAGGCCAATGCTCAACAATTCAATCAGCCTGACCCGAACGGCGTGGGAAATAATGACTGGGCTCAAACCGCACCGCCAACACAAGTTCCCGACGCCCACGGTTATGACGCTGGAGGTTACGCCGGCGCGCAACCAGGTGTCGCTCCACAGCAGTTTCCCTCAGGTGCTCCGGATTACCTCACCCAACCGGAATACGCCAATCACCCCGACCCATTTGCGGTGCAACCTGGAAACACCTATCCAGACGATCCCAATGCACCACAAGGCGCAATGGCGGGTGAGTATGAGCAGGGCTACGATGAAGAAGCCTATGAGGAAGAATACGCCGTAGAAGCTGGCAGTGGCACCAGTAGAATGCTGATGATCGCAGGTGCTCTGGTGGGAGCCATTGTGATCGGCGGAGGTCTCGCCTACGGATGGAAGATCATATCGGGTCCTGGAGGCAGCTCAAGCGGCGAAACTCCCGTCGTTCGTAGCGAAACATCCCCCAACAAGATACGACCGGAAAACCCCGGTGGTCAGCAGTTTGATCACGCCAATTCAAAAATAATGGGTCGGCTTGGCGGCAACAGTACAAAGTCTGCGTGAACGGACTCCAACGGAACCAAAAGAGTTCCAACCGTAAGCATCTCCCGCACCGGGAAGATCCAAGCCCCGGCTGGCACCTCCCCTCAAATGGAAGAGCCTTCGATCTCTGTTCCCGGTCTGACCGTGGTTGATGCGTTCGGAGCTGCTCAACAACGTGCAACGATGGGAACCAGTGGTGGCGCGCAGCCTATTGTCGTCACAACCTCCCCCGTGACGAAGCCAGAAACAAAACCTCGCGTGCAGATTCGTAATGCTCCTAAAAAGCCCATCGTGATAACCAAACGCACCACGGCGAATGCAGCACCGACCACGCCAACAATCACCACGCCGGTAAAGCCAAAAGTTAAAACAACCCCCAAAAAGCCGGCGGCACCAGCTAGCACCGCATCCGTAAACAAAAAACCCAAGGTGATCGCCACCGCGCCAGCATCAACAGCCACGGGCTCAAAAGGCTATGTCGCCGTTCTGGCATCGGTGCCACTGTCTTCAAGCAGTCGAATGAGCGCGTTGATGAAATACGCGGACTTGCAACAGAAATACAGTTCAGTTCTTGCCAACAAGACGCCTGACGTCAAAGAAGCCAACCTCGGCGAACGTGGAAAATATCATCGTTTGCTTGTCGGTCCTCCCGGCTCACGTTCTCAGGCCTCTGACTTATGCTTAAAACTCAAGAGCGCTGGTTATTCCGGTTGCTGGGTCACCGCCTATTGATATTGATGCGCACCAAAAGCGTGCTTCCATTAGAATGTGCGGTTCGTTTTCCGTCCCTTACCGTAGGTAAGCAGGAAAACCGCTAGCTTGCAAAACCAATAACATGACACCACCTGAGGCGATTATTGCATGAAGCGCAAGGCTATGATCACGGGCCTTGCCGGCCATGAGCTGACCAATGATGAGCAGCATTTTCTCGCTAACAATCGTCCATTGGGAATCATTCTATTCGCACGCAATCTGAAAACCCATGAACAGATAACAAAACTGATTGAGAATGCACGCGCCGCTATTGCCTCAAAAGATATTCTGGTGTTGATCGATCAAGAGGGCGGTCGTGTGCAACGACTAAAGCCACCACTGGGCAGACCATTGCCACCCGCCAGCCGCTATGCCCAACGATATGCAGATGACGAAATGGCAGCTTGTGAAGCAGCCTATCTGGCAGCGCGGTTACTGTCCCAGGATCTCAGAGCTCTTGGCATCAACTGCAACTGCGCACCGGTTCTTGATATTCCTGCTCCAGGCTCCCACGACATCATCGGAGACCGCGCCTACGCCACCAACCCAGAACAAGTCATCGCTTTGGGACGAGCCGTCGCCCAAGGGTTCATCCATGGCTCTGTGCTTCCCGTTGTCAAACACATCCCCGGTCATGGCCGCGCCAATGCCGACAGCCATCACGCACTACCCGTAGTGGACACGCAAAAAGAAGAACTGGAGAGGACGGATTTCGCCCCCTTCAAAGCCCTCAATGATTTACCTGCAGCTATGACGGCGCACGTTCTTTATTCTCAAATTGATAGAGACAAACCCGCTAGTACCTCGCCTACTGTTATTGGTGAGATCATTCGTCAAAGTATCGGTTTCAATGGCTTGTTGATGAGTGATGATCTGTCCATGAAGGCGCTGGGAGGAACCATGAGCCAGCGCGCGCACGCGGTCATTGACGCGGGATGCGATGTCGCCTTGCACTGCAACGGCAACTTGAACGAAATGAAGCTCACCGCAGCAGCAGTCCCACAACTTGACGAGAATGAGGGTTATGACCCTGCCTATATCCGTTTCAAGGCTGCCTTAGAGATTACCGAAGGCATCGCACAAAAGCCCTTCGATCAGGGCACCGCCACCAGGATTCTAGAAGATATTTGCTCCAGTTAACGAAGGTTTTAAACGCAGATTCGCAGCTCAGGCCCTGAATCAGTATAGTATCGCCAACATACGATCCGAATCTAGACGACCTCACTTCTCAAGCCCCGCTTCAAGGGCCACTTAAATCAGGATGCATCAAACGCTCAAGGCGCAAACGAGCGTCCTCGATTATTCACCTAGAGATTAAAACATCATGACAACCGATAACATCACAGATCAAGAGGAGACCGAACAGCGCGCCACATCGGCTGAGCAAAACAACCTAGGTGAGACAAGCGAATGGCAGGAAACACTTGAGCTCAGCCCTTGCACTTCAGATGGACTGATTGTCGATGTTGAAGGTTTTGAAGGCCCACTCGACCTGCTTCTCGCCATGGCGCGTACCCAGAAAGTGGACCTGCAGGAGATCTCGGTGTTGGCGCTGGCCGAACAGTATCTCGCTTTCATAAATGAAACGCAGCGCCTGCGCCTTGAAATCGCAGCGGACTATCTCGTCATGGCCGCATGGCTGGCGTACTTGAAATCCCGCCTTTTGTTACCACGCGAGAGCACCGACGAAGATCAGATCAGCGCAGAAGAGATGGCTCAGCGTCTCTCCTTTCGTTTGATGCGCCTAGAGGCCATGCGAAAAGCCGCTGCCGAGCTGATGAACCGCCACCGATTGGGGCGTGATGTGTTTGCACGTGGCCAACCAGAGGGTTTTCAGCGAGTACGGGAATTTAAATTCACCGCCCAGATCTATGATCTGCTCAAGGCCTACGCTATCCAACGTCAACGTTCAATCAAGGTCGTCCACACAGTCAAGAGAAGAACGGTCTGGTCGGTCAAGGAAGCGCGAATCCGCCTACAAAAATTAATCGGCGACGTGCATGACAGTTGGGTTCAACTTGATTTTTTCATCGAACGCTATCTTCCAACTCCGGAAGACAGCAAAACCGTTCGGGCGAGTTCCTTTGGAGCAAGCCTCGAAATGGCACGCGATGGTTTGGTTGAGCTACGCCAAGACGCTCCTTTCGCGCCCATCTACATGCGCATGCGCGACGTCAATAGCAATGGGGGCACCTAATGTCAGATAACGATGAGCACAACACAAATCAGCCTGGCAAAACCCCCGGCCCGCCAAAACTTACCTTGGTCACCTCCAATGGCGAAGATAGAGCCGAACTTGAAGTTTCATTTTCTTCGCAGAATGAAAGTATGTTGGGCTCTCCCCATGAAACCTGCAAGGATGACAGCACGCTCTCCTTCTCCCCAAATAACGAACATGCCGAGCAGCTCCGCGTTATTGAAGCCTTGTTGTTTGCCTCTCCCGACCCATTGTCAAAAGAAGACCTCGTCAAGTATCTTCCAAATTGCGATCACGTGTCCGCCCTACTCGAAGAATTGAAACGCACCTACGAAAGCAGGGGCATAAATCTCGTGAATATTGCAGGCAAATGGGCCTTTCGAACCGCTAAGGATCTTTCCCATCATCTCCAACACCATGCTGTTGAAACAAGACGTCTCTCAAAGGCTGCCTTGGAAACCCTGGCAATTATTGCCTATCACCAGCCGGTTACCCGTGCCGAAATTGAAGAAATTCGCGGCGTGACCACCTCTGCTGGAACGTTGGACATTCTGCTTGAGACCAGTTGGGTTCGTCTACGTGGACGCCGTCGCGCCCCGGGGCGACCGGTGACATACGGCACCAGCGAACAGTTTCTGTCTCACTTCGGGCTTGAAAGCATCAAGGATTTGCCCGGCCTTGCCGAGCTAAAAGGAACGGGCCTTCTCGACAGTTCTCTTCCCGACAATTTTCAAATGCCTCAGCCATCCGATATTGCTGCGCTGATGCCGGACGAACTGCCCCTGGAAGACATCGAGGAAAGCGAACCAGACCATGAGAGCAAACCAGACAACCAGTTTGATGACGAATTTAATGATGAACACACTGAACACGATGAAGAATACGAAGAAATAAGCGAAAGCAAGCACGCAGATTCCAACCAGGACTTGCCCAACACTGATCACCTCGATAAACCCGATCCCGAGCCGGGCTCGCTTTAAGAGCAGATGCGCTCCATACGCAACACTTAAAGGCTGCTGGTGTGTCACAAACAAAACGGATGATAAGCAGGGCCAAACACGCCATCAGCACCTCATCCACAAAACCCATGCCCTTACAGCACGTCTCTCCCTCTGTCCCCAGCGGACGTGCCGGCGCCTCGTTTGCGGCACAACTCACTTATGAAAATGTCGAACGGCGCTACGGTGACACATACGCTTTGAGAGATTTTAATCTCGATGTTGCCCCAGGTGAAGTCGTTTGTCTGCTCGGCCCTTCAGGCTGTGGCAAAACAACGTTGCTGCGCATTACCGCCGGTATTGAAAAACCCTCGGCTGGTCGCATGTTGATCAACGCCAACGAGATGGCCGGCCCCAATCGTTTTGTACCGCCAGAACAGCGCGGTGTCGGCCTGATGTTTCAAGATTTCGCACTGTTTCCCCACCTGACAATCCTCGACAACGTAGCTTTTGGTTTGAAGGGTCTACCAAAAGATGAGGCAAAAACACAGGCTCTCGCCATGTTGGCCCGTGTCGGATTACAATCCTATGCGCAAAACTATCCCCATATCCTGTCAGGCGGTCAGCAGCAGCGCATTGCATTGGCACGCGCCATCGTTCCGCGTCCCGCGGTCATGTTGATGGACGAACCTTTTTCAGGTTTGGATGTCCAATTGCGCCAAAGCATGCAGGAGGAGACACTTGCTCTGCTTCGCGAAACACGCGCAACAACCTTGATCGTCACGCATCATCCGGAAGAAGCCATGCGTTTAGGTGACAGGATCGCGGTTATGGACCAAGGGAGGATCATTCAGATCGATAAGGCTGAAATGCTTTACGAGAACCCGAATGCGCTTTTCGTTGCCCGCCTGTTTTCAGAAATCAATGAAATTTCTTACACCGTGAAATCGGGCCAAATTGACACCCCCTTTGGCAGCTTTCCCGCACCTGAGGCATCAAATAACCCAACTGCAACATTGTGCATCAGGGAGCGGGGCATTAGGTTGTCGAAGTCCGGAGATGGATTGCCAGGGCGCATACTGCATAAAAAATTCCTAGGCGACATCGGCTTGCTAGAGGTGGGTATTCAGGGCTTTGAGGAACCACTTCGAACCCGTGTGCTTGATTTGACGGACTGGAATCGTGGCGATGAAGTTTTCGTCAATCTAGCTCCAGGTCAGACATTGGTCTTCCCAGGCGAAAAACTCTGATACAGCCTGAAATGCGTTCCAAGGCATCAACAACTTATAGCCAGACAACAGTTAACCAGGAAAATACCTACCCGCACCGTAACCGTGACCATGAGATAGGTGGTTTTGTCCGCTGCCACATACTATATTCTTTTTTAATACTGTATCAGCGTGCAATCGCGAGCCATCAAGAAATATCAAGGTAGCATATTTGAAAGGCTCTAAAGTTGAAACGGTCCTCATTATCGAGAACTGACCGTCTATGCAGAGCGATCGCATCTAAATATAGGAGCAAAATATCATGATCGGCCATTGGGAAATCATCCTTCTATTGTTGGCAGTCATATTGTTGTTTGGAAGCGGAAGGATTTCTTCCCTGATGGGAGACGTCGCCAAGGGCATCAAGAGTTTCAAGTCAGGCCTTAAGGATGATGACGGTGACACAAAAGGTTCCATAGAAAATACATCTAAAAATAGTGACAACAAACCAGCAGACTAAGCCATCACCAATACATAGCATGTTGCCACAATCGGAGGAGCACTTTGGTGAGTAGCCTCCAAACCATGCGCCGGTGACGACCAAAGCCTTGTTCCCGTGAATTTCAAAGTTTCAATTGCGAACCGGGGAAGATAGGAAGCCCATGTTCGATATCGGATGGAGCGAACTGCTCCTGATAGCTGTACTAGCCCTGATCGTGGTGGGCCCAAAAGAGCTTCCAGGTCTTCTTCGCACAGTTGGCCGCTATGTCGGCATGATTCGCTCGCAGGCATCCCAATTTCGTGCACAGATCGAAGACGCGATCAAGGACACTGAAATCGACGATCTGAAAAATGAAATGACGGGACTGCGTGATGATATCTCAAGCACTCTCAATGAAACAAGTGATGCTTTTAACCGAGATATGAACGAAACCAAGAGCACGTTAAATGATTTGGGGCGCGACAAGGAAAAGACCCAAGCCGCTCAAAAAGAAGACAACGAGTAAGCGCGGTGCAAGAAACAAACGATCCTGAAAAGTCACAGAATCAAGAAATTGAAGAAGATGGTATCGAGGCCAGCAAAGCGCCACTGCTGGACCACCTGACCGAACTTCGCCAGCGTTTGATTTACGCCATTGTTGCCTTCTTTGCGATGTTCGTACTGTGTTTTGCCTTTGCAAAACAAATCTACAATATTCTGCTTTGGCCCTTTGTGAGTGTCGTGGGCGCAGAAAATGCCAAGGCAATCTACACACACCTGCTGGAAAAGTTCTTCGTCGATATCAAGGTTGCAATGTTCGGAGCTGCGTTCCTGTCATTTCCCATTGTTGCTTTGCAGATCTACAAGTTCATCGCCCCAGGCCTCTATAAAAACGAAAAGGCCGCCTTCCGGCCTTATATTATCGCGTCCCCGCTTCTGTTCTTTTTTGGCGCAGCGATGGTCTACTTCGTTGCAATGCCATTTCTTGTACAGTTTTCCGTAGGCTTCGAGCAGGAAGCAATCCCGGGCCAGGCCGAGATTATATTGTTGCCCAAGGTCTCGGAATATCTGTCATTGGTAATGACCCTGACTTTTGGTTTTGGAATTTGTTTCCAATTGCCCGTCGTTTTGACACTTCTGGCACGAGCCGGATTTGTTAACGCAAAGAAGCTGCGTAAATTCCGAAAATTTGCTGTTGTAGCAATTAGTTTGGCCGCCGCGATCCTCACACCACCCGATATCATTTCGATGGTCATCATGGCGGTGCCCACTTACTTGCTCTTCGAAGCTTCAATCTTCGTCGTGGCACGTGTTGAGCAACGCCAGGCAGAACGTGAAAAGGGTTGAGCAAAGCGACTGAATACAAAGCCATCACCCCCGCCCACAGACTAAGGAACTCTCATACCATCTGGACCCAAGCTCCACCCCGCTCTATAGATCTTTCCAATACCTGAACCGCCATCTCAGCAGCGGTCTATCGGCATTCAAGAAGGCATTTCATCTGTGTTTGACATCAAATGGATACGCGACAACAAAGACGCATTTGATGCGGGTTTGAAAAAGCGTTCACTGGAACCTCTGGCAACAAAACTCATCGCCCTTGATGATGCGAGACGGGCAAACCTCACCACTTTGCAGGAGGCTCAATCGCGCCGTAACGTAGCCTCAAAGGAAATCGGCAAGGCAAAAGCCGCCAAGGATGAAGAAAAAGCCAAAGCCTTGATGGCCGAAGTCGCAGACCTGAAGAAGCTCATCCAGAAAGGTGAAGACGAAGGACGCCTGCATGACCAAGCATTAAAAGATGCTCTTTCCGCAATCCCGAACTTGCCAATGGATGACGTCCCCCAAGGCGTCGATGAGAACGATAACGTTGAGGTTCGCAGATATGGCGACATCCCAGAATTTAATTTTGAGCCAAAACAGCACTTTGAAATCGGCGAAAATCTGGGCTTGATGGATTTTGAGACAGCCGCGAAACTCTCCGGGTCCCGGTTCGTCTTTTTGAAAGGTGCCCTCGCGCGCCTTGAACGCGCCTTGGCAATGTTCATGCTCGATACGCAAACCGGGAAGAACGGCTATACGGAATACGTCCCGCCCTATCTGGTGCGCGATGATGCGGTCTATGGAACCGGCAACCTGCCGAAATTCGCAGAAGACCTGTTTAAGACTGAAAATGGTTTCTGGCTTATTCCCACAGCCGAAGTTTCGCTCACCAATCTCGTGCGTGAAGAAATTATCGACGCAGAAGATCTGCCGATGCGTTGCACCGCCTGGACGCCATGTTTTCGCTCAGAAGCCGGTTCCGCCGGTCGAGATACCCGGGGTATGATCCGTCAGCATCAGTTTTCAAAAGTGGAAATGGTCTCCATTGTCAAACCCGAAGATGCCTTGGATGAGCACGAACGGATGACAGCATGTGCGGAAGGACTTCTGCAAAGCCTGAAGCTGCCCTACCGCACCATGCTTTTGTGTTCCGGGGACATGGGTTTTGCCGCCCGTAAGACCAACGATATTGAAGTCTGGCTCCCCGGCCAGGACACCTACCGTGAAATATCCAGTTGTTCGGTCTGCGGTGACTTCCAGGCGCGGCGTATGAATGCGCGCTACCGCGAGAAAGGCCAAAAGGATCTCAATTTCGTCCATACGCTCAACGGTTCCGGTCTGGCGGTAGGTCGAACCCTTGTCGCAGTTTTGGAAAATTACCAGCAGGAAGACGGCTCCGTCACAATTCCCGATGTGTTACAGCCTTATATGGGTGGACTGACAACAATCAAATGACACCCAAACCCGGCAATGTTGCCGTTGAATTTCAATTGCGCCCGTTACTTCACTTCACACGGGCAACGGAACTCTCTCATGCGAATATTGCTGACCAATGACGACGGCATCAACGCTGCCGGGCTGAAAATCCTCCAGGAGGTTGCAGGTCAGCTCTCTCAGGATGTCTGGGTCGTTGCCCCGGAAATCAACCAATCAGGCGCCGCTCATTCGCTCACCCTGCAAGAACCGTTACGCTGCACACAAGTCGCCCCACGCATATTTTCCGTGCGTGGAACACCAACTGATTGTGTGATTATGGGCGTGCGCCATATTCTGAAAGACGAACCTCCGACACTGGTTTTGTCAGGCATCAATCACGGCTCGAACCTGGCGGAAGACGTAACCTATTCGGGAACGGTCGCCGGCGCCATGGAGGGAACCTTTCTTGGCATCCCATCTATCGCACTCAGTCTGACACAAGGCTTCGATAAAGATGGAATCGTGAACTGGGAAACCCCGCTCGCCCATGCCGCCCCTCTAATTAAAACCATATTGGCAGCAGATCGCCCAGAGGGCACGTTGTTCAATGTCAATTTTCCAGATCTACCGCCGGATAAGGTCAACGGCACCGTTTTAACCCGGCAAGGCAAACGCGATCAAAACCTCATGCATATCGATGAGCGGTCTGACACCTGGGGAAATCCTTATTATTGGTTTGGCTTTGAGCGCCGCCTGTCAAATCCCCCCCAAGGCACCGACCTGTGGGCCATCTACAAGGGGCACATTTCCGTGACGCCCTTAACCCTCGACCTCACACATCAACTGGCAATGAAGAAAATGTCTTGCTTGTTTAAGGTGTGCAAGTAACCCAATCCGCGAATTTCAGGCACCAATTGCGATCTTTAAAAGCGTATTTGCTCTGGAATAAGCCACGAAGCATTGTAAATAAGTCATGCCTTCGCCAAACCTGCGCCCCTGCAAAATCACAATCTCAGCTTAGTGATTTACCTCACACTTCGGGCCAGCGGGGCCCTGCTCGATCGATTTTATCCCATTTCGGACATGATTCGTTAATCGATCGTTAACCAGCTGATGGTTAACAATTGGCAGGTGTAGAAGGTGCGTAACATGTATAAATATGACCAAGTCTCTAGCGCGGGTGGCGCCCAATCGAGCCAGCCCCTGATCTTTGCAGGGTTGGGTTTGGTGTTGTTTCTAGGCGGCTGCAGCGCCGATGTAACAAGGTTTGATCAGCCTCGGTTTGGATTGACGGAAAGCGGAGCCAAACCTACGTCCGCTCCCCGGCCAGCAGCGCCAATGTCCGGCCTGACAAACGACCAGGCAGCGCAGCAGACTGCAAACACAGGCTCTTACCGGCCCACCACCACATATCGGCCCGCCAGCTCTTCAGCAAACAATGAAATACGAACCGCGGCGCTTCCCGAACTGCGTCCAAATTCGCAAGCTGTCGCTCGCACCCAATATGTGCCACAGGATCGAGCACCGACACGCACTTATAACCAACGCTCCTACGAACAGCCCACGCGTGTAAAACCCGCCCCTTCAATCAACTCATCGCACAACACAGGTGAAGAAATCCAGGTCCGTCGTGGAGACACGCTCTATGGTTTGTCGCGTCGACACGGTGTGAGTATAAACGAATTAATGCGTGTGAATGGTTT
>JAJRZC010000148.1 GCA_024275435.1 Alphaproteobacteria bacterium | reverse complement strand
GTATTGCCTCGTTTTGTGATTCAATCCTGGCGTGTCTCGTTCAGCAATGGGCAGCCGCTTAACATGCCGAGTAACTAACTGTAATTTCTTGGTAATTCCTTGCGATGGGTGGGTTTTACCGTAAACAATCTTTTTTGAGGATGCTTTGTGATGGTCTGTGAGAAATGAAGGCTTCAGGCTGAAAGTCAACTTTTCTTTGCTTTAAAAGGCCATGACGCCTATCACACCGGCTCACCATCGGTTCACTCATGCTCTGTTTATACACGACTAGAGTTTTGAGAGTTCGGGCGGTTTGGTTCCTAATCCACAAGATCAAATACAGAATGTTTCCATGAGCGCGCCAACTCCGCGACCCGGCATCCTCGATATTGAGCCTTATGTTCCCGGCGAAAGTCAAAGCCTTGGGGGCAAGCCCCCCATCAAACTCTCCTCGAATGAGACTCCGTTGGGGCCTAGTCCTCTGGCCATCGAGGCTTTTTCCAAGGTGGCCCACACAATGCATCGCTACCCTGATGGGTCAGCTTATGAACTGCGTCAGGCTCTTGCGCAACGGTATGGACTAAATCATGAGCGTATCGTTTGCGGGGCGGGTTCTGATGAGTTGCTGAGTCTTTTGGCCTATGGCTATCTGCAGCCGGGCGATGAAGGCATATTCACGCAACATGGCTTTCTTGTTTATCGTATCGCCATTCTGGCGAGCGGCGGCGTCCCGGTGGTGGCACCTGAAAAGAACCTGCGCACCGATGTAGATGCCATATTGGAAAAAGTCACATCGCGAACGCGCATCGTGTTTGTCGCTAATCCCAACAACCCTACGGGAAGTTATATCCCGTTTGAGGAAGTCCGGCGATTAAGGGCTGGCCTGCCTGCAAAGGTGTTGCTGGTTCTTGACGCGGCCTATGCGGAATATGTGCGAAAGAATGATTATGAGGCGGGTCTTGAGTTGGTGGCGACCACAGACAATACGGTGATGACACGCACGTTCTCAAAAATCTTTGGCTTAGCTGCGTTGCGACTGGGGTGGGCCTATTGCCCAGAAGGGGTATGCGATGTTCTCAATCGAATTCGAGGTCCGTTTAACATATCGGCGCCGGCTATTGCTGCTGGTGTCGCTTCTATCAAGGATACCACTTGGATGGAGGCAGCTTGTGCACACAATGAACGCTGGCGCGACTGGCTGATGAGTGCCTTGAAGACACTTGGTCTTGACGTCACGCCAAGTGTTGCAAACTTTCTGCTGGTGCATTTTCCCAGTGACGGCCCTCACAATGCAAGTGCAGCAGATGCCTTCTTGAATGAGAGATCAATTCTTTTGCGGCGTGTTTCAGCTTACGGGCTACCGGATGCTTTGCGCATAAGCGTCGGGACGGAAGATGAAAACAGGACTGCCGTGAAGACATTGGCGCAATTTTTAGGCCGTGACGAGCAAGAAGCGGAACGTATCGCGCAGATGGGACTGCCTTCCACATGAGTAAGCCAATGTTTGAACGCATGGCCCTAATCGGGGTTGGACTTATTGGGTCGTCGATTGCCCTGGCTGCGCGTCGTCATGGCCTTGTTAAGCACATCGTTGGTTCGGCAAGAACCAAAGAGACTGTTGAGACTGCGTTACGGCTGGGAATTTTAGATGAGGGCGTTTCCAGTGCACGCGAGGCAGCTTCAAAAGCCGATCTGGTTATTTTGTGTGCGCCTGTGGGTGTGTGTGGAGTGCTGTGCGAGGAAATAAAGGACGTTCTGAAACCGGGCACCATTCTCACTGATGTGGGTTCGGTAAAATCTGCAATTGTGGAAGCCTGCGCTCCTCATTTGCCTGATGGTGTGAATTTTGTTCCAGGTCATCCCATAGCCGGCACTGAGCAATCGGGACCTGAGGCAGGGTTTGCGGAATTATTTGAAGACCGCTGGTGTATCCTAACGCCGGAGCCGAACACGGACCAGATGGCCGTTTCGAAACTGAAGTCCTTCTGGGAGGGGCTTGGCAGCAATGTTGAAATCATGACGCCAGAGCATCATGATCTCGTTTTGGCCATCACCAGCCATGTGCCACATCTTATTGCTTTTAACATCGTGAATACGGCTGGCCATCTCGAGCGCGTGACAGACACTGAAGTTATCAAGTTTTCAGCCAGTGGATTTCGTGATTTTACGCGTATAGCCGCTTCCGACCCGACAATGTGGCGTGACGTGTTCTTGAACAATAAGGAAGCTGTTTTAGAAATGCTTGGCCGCTTTTCAGAAGACCTCAGCAATCTTCAAAGAGCGATCCGCTTTGATGACGGTGAAGCGCTGTTTGATTTATTTGCAAAAGCGCGTGAAATGCGCCGTGGCGTCATCGAGGCGGGGCAGGACACGGACCAGCCGGATTTTGGACGAAGGGCAAAGACAGAGAGCAAAGACGAGTCTCCTGGCAGCAATTCGTAAGTCCTGCGTTCTTGGGATTTGGAACTCCCGCACAAACGGAGTTTGGAGCTTTTGTCATGAGCTTATGGGTCTTCGGTTATGGATCCTTGATGTGGCGCCCCGGGTTTCCCTTCGAGCAAGTGTCACGAGCGCGATTAAACGGTTTTCGACGATGTTTTTGCATTTATTCGGTTCATCATCGCGGCACTGAAGCGCGACCGGGGCTGGTTTTGGGACTGGACCGGGGTGGGCAATGTGAGGGGGTCGCCTATCGTGTTGGCACTCAAGATGTGGAGGAGACGCTTTCGTATTTGCGCGCGCGTGAACAAGTCAACGGCGTTTATCGCGAGGCCAGGGTTACAGTTGAGATCTCTTCAAGACCGCTTGAGGGCATTGAATGTCCCAAAAAGAACGATCTGCCAGTCCACTCACATGGGGCTCTTGAAAAAAAGCGTGTGACCGCTTTGACCTATCTTGTGGAACGCAATCACCCCAGCTTTGCCGCGCAGTTGCCGCTTGTGACCCAGGCCCGTCTCATTTCGGGAGCGCGCGGGCTTTCTGGAAACAACATGGAATATCTTGCCAATACGCTTTTTCACCTGCGGCTGCTGGGCATTCGCGAACGGGAACTGGAACGTCTTGCGGTCATTGTGGGTCACGGTGTCAGTGGCGGCGGCGGTTCAAGCTTGGTTGAGTGCCCCAGATTGCATGGTGTAACGCGCGCTGCGGCGAAGCGCCCGGTGCATTTGAAACAACTGAAGCCAAACGAGCGCCGCCGGTTTGTCTACCGCAAGTTTCTGGGCAAGGGATTTGTGCCACGGGAGTAAGCTGGAGATTGCCTTGGCAGATCAGCGCGTGCCAATTCTAGTGACAGGCGGTGGACCAACGCAATGGGCCGAAACATCCAGCGTGGAGATCATATTCGATGCTCTCGGCCTTTTTCGTGTCGTCGGCAAGAAGATGAACGTGAACCTCATTGGCACCGAGGCTTGCTCCAAGTCGGCGAATTTCGGCAAGGTTTAAGGATTGAGCCTGATTTGAGGTGCGCCCGACGGCGAGTGGCTTACAGCGCCCGTCTGTTGATCTGTGCACCAAGATATAGTTTCCAGCGGGGAGTGCCGGACACGTGAGAAACGGGTAAGTGGTGTGGACGTAGCGATTTCCTGATGCACCGGTCCAGAATTCGAATCGTGCAGCTGGCACCTTTCGGGGGGTGGCCGGATCCTTGAATGTATTGGGTAATTGTTGCGCGCACAGTTGGTGACGGCTGAGAAAGGCCGGACGACTTTGAGGGCGGCGGGTATCGAGCTGAATGATTTGCGCGGACATAACGGATTTACTCTGCACTACTGATTGTTCGGTCGCGAGCCACTAAGTGGGTAAATTGCGTTGTTAATTGAGCCGAATTGTGACCCGTCCCAGAAATTTTCAGGCAATGTAAATGATGTTCTAACAGATGGCATGGAATGTGAGGTTCAATTCAATCACATTGGGAGAAACCGCAATGGGGACACTGCCAGCAGGATTCTCGCCGGATTAGATGGCCTGAGGAACACCGCTGACAAAGGCGAGCACGCTGCGACGAGGGGGTGTTTTGGGGGGTGCCTGGTGCGGGGTCAGGATTTAGCAATGCGTCGTTTGGGGATTGCTCAGCATTGAAAACGTTTGGCATGGGCACCTTGTGTGCGTGTTCATCCTGGCTTGAAAATCCGATCTTGTGCATGTGCGTCTCGATTACTTCTCCGATGGCGGCCAGAAGGCTGGGAACGTACCGGCCCTTGATCCAGCAACCGCCTTGTGGATCGAAGACCGCCTTTAACTCCTCGGCTACGAATGAGACATCTCCTCCGCGACGGAAGACGGCGCTGATCATTCGCGTCAGGGCGACGGTCCAGGAGTAGTGCTCAAGGTTGCGGGTGTTAATAAAGATCTCGAAGGGCCTACGGCGTCCATCAAGCTCAATGTCATTGATGGTCACATAAATCGCGTGATCACTTTGCGGCCACTTGAGCTTGTAGGTGATACCGTGAAGTTCCTGTTCGCGCTCCAAGGGCTTGGCCATATAGACAATGGTGGCGTCGGGGTCTTTTGTCTGCTGAATAGTCCCGGTTTGATTGAACAGGCGGGCAGGACCCTTGAGAACTTCTTCTTTTTGCGGATTTGCGGTCTGAGAGACGGTTTTGTCCGCGCTTTTGAGGACAGCACCGCGCATTGGGCTGGGGCGGTACGTGGTGCACCCCTTGAGGCCCAAAGCGTAAGCTTTTTGATAGACATCCTTGAAGTTCTCGAAAGACAGGTCTTCGGGACAGTTGATGGTTTTTGATATGGCGCTGTCTACAAAAGGCTGAAGTGCTGCCTGCATATCCAAGTGTTGGCGCGGCGACAAATCCGCCGCTCTGACAAAGGCTTCTGGAAGCGGTGTCTCAGGGCCAAATTTATTTCTAAAGACCGTGAGGGCATAATCTTCCACGATCTCCTGTTTGTATGTTGCGTCTTGTTGAGTGATGGTCCGCTTGGCGGTAAAATCGAACACCGGCTCGATCCCACTTGAGACGTTTCCAGCGAGCAATGAAATGGTCCCTGTTGGCGCGATGGAGGTGAGACAACCGTTTCGCAGACCATGCTTTTTGATTTCGGCTCGAACAGCATTTGAAAGCCGTGCAACATTTGGCGAACTGAGGAAGCTTTTTTCATTGTAGAGAGGGAAAGGGCCCTTTTCTTTGGCAAGCTGCGCACTGGCTGCGTAGGCGGCGTTTTGAATTGCCGCCATCCAAGCCTCAGCCTGAGAGGTTCCAGCCTTCGTGCCGTAACCTTGAGCGCACATGATGAGAGCATCGGCGAGGCCGGTCATTCCGATCCCCATTCGCCGCTTGGCTTTGGCCTCTTGTTTTTGACGCCTTAAAGGATAGTGCGAAATATCGATCATGTTATCGAGCAATCGCACAGCCGTTTGAACGCGCTGGCGCAATTGCGATATATCGATATGGGCTTTGGATGTGAAAGGATCGCGCACCAGTTGCGCGAGGTTTAATGAGCCCAGAAGACAAGCGCCAAAGGGTGGCAATGGTTGTTCGCCACATGGGTTTGTTGCATTGATGGTTTCGCAGTAGGAGAGGTTGTTTTGGGCATTCACCCGATCAATGAAAATTACCCCGGGTTCAGCTGCGTCATATGTTGCACGCATCAAGCGGTCCCATAAATCGCGGGCGCGAAGGGTTTTAAAAACCTTTCCTTCGAAAACTAGATCCCAAGGCTTGTCATTCTGGACAGCCTCCATGAACGCGTCTGTGGCGAGGACTGACAAGTTAAAGTTTGTGAGTTTGTTTGCTTGGTGCTTAGCCTCGATGAACTGCTCGATATCCGGATGATCGGCGCGAAGGGTTGCCATCATGGCGCCCCGACGCGCGCCTGCTGACTGGATTGTCTGACACATAGCATCCCAGACACCCATGAAACTGACGGGGCCTGATGCTCCTGCGCCGACGCTTTTGACGAGAGCCCCTTTTGGCCGCAATGGAGAAAAATCTACGCCGATCCCACCACCTGTTTGCATGGTGAGAGCAGCTCGTTTCACGGAATTGAAAATTCCCGACAGGTCATCTTTGAGCGTGCCCATGACGAAGCAGTTGAAAAGGGTCACTTTGCGGCCGGAACCGGCACCAGCCAGTATGCGGCCTGCGGGAATAAAGCCTAGATCGTTGAGTGAATGGAAAAACCGATCAGCCCAGAATTCGCGCTTTTTGCGACCGCCTTTTTCAATGCTGGCGGCGGTGTTTGCCACACGCCACAGCGTGTCGTCGAGACATTGGTCTATGGGCGTGCCATCTGGATCTTTCAGGCGATATTTCAGCTCCCAGATTTCACGCGAGATTGGCGCTTTAAATTTTGTGCTCGAATTCATAACGCAATACCCAAACTCAACTTATTTCATCCGATACCGTTCGCCGGGGTCTTTTCTAAGATGCCGTTTAGGCCATGCTCCACACCGACGCCGGACACCAGAACTACACCTGATCCTAGTTGGAACAGTCTCAACAGTCAATAAATGTTCATGTATTGTTTTTGTTTTGTTCGTATTTGAGGGATTGTTAGGCGATGGCCTGATAACCTTTCGTCATTTCAACCATTCGTCATCAATGGATTTGGGGGCATTTGCTGGGTTCGAGAATGCTTTTCACGCTTGGGATATTACCGGCAAGGGCGGCGGGTTGGCGCTCAAGGCTGCCTCATTGACCAACCGGGCGGTGGCAGTTTCGATCTTTTCTTGCAGCACCTTCTTGAATTGCTTTCGCGGGAGCCCTGGCGGGATGGGCTCTAGAAATTCAACAATGATGGTTCCCGGGTAGCGCGCCAGAGAACGACGTGGCCAAAAGAGACCCGAGTTCAAGGCAATAGGTACGCAGGGTAAATCAAGGCCTTCGTACAAAGCCAATACGCCGGGCTTGTAGGCGGGCGGGGCGCCGGGCTGGCGACGTGTGCCTTCCGGGAAAATCACAATCTGGCGACCGTCGCGAGCGCGTTCCTTTGCGTCTTTAATGAGCTTCCTCAAGGCTGCTGGACCTTTTGAGCGCGCCACAAAGACATGTTGGAACTTTTTCGAGAACCATCCGTAAAGGGGGATCATGGCCAGTTCTTCCTTCATAACCATCGCCGGGTCTTCAAACAACGGTATCAAGGCGAACGTGTCCCAGGCCGATTGATGCTTGGCGGCAATCAATACCGGGCCTTTGGGCAGGTTTTCCACTCCGCGCACTTCCATTCGGGTTCCAACGATGAGGCGTTGCCACCAAAGTGAGGCGCGGGCATGCGCTTTAAGGCCAGCCATGGCCCAACTTCGTTTTCCAAATAGAAGCGGAAAACCAAGCACAAGAAACACGGCCGTGTTTAGGTAAAACACAACGACAAAAAGAAGCGATCGGATCATAATTTTTTGCTAGCTAGTTGGCAGTCATGGAAGCGTGGGCGTTCGTGTCCTTGACCCAGGCTTGCTGGATGTTTTTGACACCAACACGAGCTGCGGCGGGTAGAAACTTCAAGTACTCTGATACCAGCACAAAGGTCACATCGAAATGAGTCCACCAAGCACGCTTTTGAAAACGAGTAGGCAGCACGACATGGGATAGCAAAGCTGTTTCTGGCATCGCAATGGACAGCTCAGCCAATGCACGAGGCATATGGTAACTCGAGGTGACAACAATCAAGCTTTTTAGATCATGAGCCTGTGCCCACTCAAACGTTTCATTGGCATTTCCAAGTGTATTGATGGCCTCGTATCCTAATGTGACGCAGCAATCAAAATGTTTGTTCGAAAGGCCCGTGACACGCCCTAACTCAGATGCCTTGATTTTGGGGTTCACGCCGGAGATCAAAAGCTTGCCGGCGCGTCCTTCCTTCAAGAGGCGAGCGGCCTCTTTGATACGAATGCCTTCTCCGGTGAATACAACAATTCCATCGGCGCTTGCGCTAAAACGTTGGGGCTTACCCGTTACCTGATTGGCGAAAAACACGAAGCCGAGAATCAACCCCCAAAGAGATAGACCCACAATGCTCATAAGTATTTTTATCGACCGGCTCACTGTTGCAACCTACTGCTCTCAAGCCATTAGAATCTTTGACTAGCTTATTCTAGTTTGAGTTTGTTCGCACGACTTTCTTGTTTCTTGCTTTCTGCTTTTATAGCTCAAGAAAAATCAATCGTGCCATCAGGATTCACCCAATCAGACTACCACTTATCGTTCAAAATACGATAAACGCCAACCCTGGATGTCAGCATACAGAGCGCTGCAATTACGATAACAACAATCCCAAGTAGTATATAGCCTGCAGCATCCAAGGAACCACTGCCGATAAAGCGGTTCAATTCGGTCAAGGAAACTTGTCCACCGCCAAGCATGAGCATGGCAGTGGGCATCAAAAGAAACACAAGCATGGCCAATAGCGCGCCCACAATTCCGGCTTTAATCCCCAAGCGCAAGAAATGCTTTTCAAACTCGCGGGAAA
Organism: Alphaproteobacteria bacterium; assembly: GCA_024275435.1. Taxonomy (GTDB): domain Bacteria; phylum Pseudomonadota; class Alphaproteobacteria; order Rhizobiales; family Hyphomicrobiaceae; genus JAJRZC01. The sequence goes on along the minus strand of JAJRZC010000148.1, from coordinate 13,061 downwards.
TGAAACCATCGGTAGCGCCGACAAAATGAAGAACTTCGACGATTTCACGGTTTGAGGCCATGGAGCTACGGGTGGCGGAGACGATGATTGCCGTGGTGGCGGCAGCCACCAGCAACAAGATTCCAACGCCGCCAAGGGCGAATGACCGGGTAACGGTTCTAATCTGCTGTTGCCAGTGACGATGGTCATCGAGGACGGCGCCTGGGAATTTCGACTTCAGTTCTTTCGAGAGGGAATCAAGATTGGGCGGTGCGTTGCGATCTAAAACGATAGCGATCAGTCGCGGTACGGGCAGATTTTTCAAGCCTTCAGCACTACCTAGCCAAGGCTCCAGAAGCTCGCTGGATTCCTTCTCACTAAGAGCATGCACCGAGGAAACACCTGGAGCTGCTTGCAGATAAGCAATTATCTCCTTGATGTTTTCATCGCTCTGCTGAGAGCTTTCTTTAGGCGCAACCTGAACTGTTACCTCGCTCGCGACATCGCGCAACCATGCGTCAGCTGATTGATGCATCATATAGACAGCGCCAGCTGTGAGGCAGGCGAGAAAACACATTATGGAAATCACGAGAGTCAGAGATTTGCCTGTCACCGAGCCGGCTGGAACAACGGGTTCTTGCTTGTGACCAGGCTCGATTTGCTGATGCGAACTTCTCGATGCGTATAGTCTGCCGTGTTTGTCGGGGACTGGACCACCGGTGGTGACAATGCGTCTGGATGTCGGGCCAGTTACGGTATCGTCATAGGCGCTTTGCAGATTTGGCGATGGAGCGCGCCGAGGGCGACCATCGGGTGTGTTGTCATACGATCCGGACATGGCCGTCGTGTAACTCCAAACGAGGGGCTTTAAATTGGCGCATCAACTGATGGTCATGGGTTGCAATCATGACTGATGTACCTAGCCGATTAAGTTCGATAAACAAGCGTAGTAGTCGACGCGCCATTTGCGGGTCAACGTTACCGGTGGGTTCGTCTGCCAACAGTAATTCCGGCTTACCAATGACAGCTCGGGCAATGGCTGCACGCTGTTTTTCTCCGCCGGAGAGTACTGATGGAAAGGCATGCATACGGTCGCCGAGCCCAACCCATTGCAGAAGATCGGTGACGTCTTCGCGATAGTCCTCAATTCGCTTGCCGATTACGCGTAGGGGTAAAGCCACATTCTCCCAGGTGGTGAGGTGGTCCAAAAGGCGAAAGTCCTGGAAAACAATGCCAATACGCCGTCTAAGCTGCGCACGTTTGGCGGCCGTAATGTGCGATACGTCCTGGTTGAAAAGATGCAGCTGCCCATGGGTTGGCTCCAAGGACATGAACATCAGACGCAAGAGCGAAGTTTTGCCTGCACCTGAGGGGCCGGTCAGAAAGTGGAACGAGCCTGGGCGCAAGTGGAAGCTCACATCGGAAAGAACTTCCGGTCCACGGTCATACTTAAGCGCGAGGTTCGTCATTCTGATCACTGGGAAAAGGCTCGTTTCTGGAGAAGGGACGCCATTTATGATCAATTAGTAGATCAGGATCAATCAAACAGGAATATGGCGGCCTCGTGTGCACAAGTTTGTGGGTGAAATGGATTGATTTGTGGATGTGTTGCCGCAGTGCCGCATTTCTTTCATAGAAAGAGGGCATTGCACAAAGATTCAGATATTGGCCTGCTATGGGACCTTTTTCGCAAATGATCCAGTTAAACTCATAAAGCCCGGCATGATTCACGTTTTCGTTGAATGTGCCAGGAAAATCTTGCTGTTGGAGCCCTGCATGCCTGAAATCACTACTCCTCGAAGCTCGAATGAAAAAGCTGATGAAATAGAGACAATATTTTCAGCGGAGCAGATCTCTGCACGGCTCGACGAATTGGCGCAAGAAATAGCTGATTGCAGCTTGGAACGATTGATGGTCGTCTCGATTCTGACGGGCAGTTTCATTTTTGCTGCCGATCTCATACGGGCCATGCACAAGATGGGGGTTGCACCAGAGGTGGACTTCCTCACACTCTCAAGCTACCGCACCGGCACGGCATCTTCCGGAAATGTGCAAATTTTGCGTGACATTGCACTTGATATCTCTGGGCGTAATATTCTGCTCATTGACGATGTGCTTGATTCGGGGCGCACTTTGGCTTTTGCCAAGGATCTTATGTCGGCGCGTGGTGCTAAGTCGATCAAAACCTGTGTGCTGCTTGAGAAGGATGTCAAACGGGCCGTGCAGGTTGTGGCTGATTTCAAGGCCTTTTCCTGTCCGGATGTTTTTGTTGTGGGCTATGGAATGGATATTGCCTATCGTCTGCGGGAATTACCATTTGTCGGACGTGTTGTTGAATGAATCAATGAACGGCGGAGATAAAAATGAAAGTTCTTATTGCCGATGACGATGGGGCGACTAGAGACTTTGTGACACGAGCCCTTGAGGGGGACGGGCATGAGGTTTTTTCGGCAAGTGATGGGCTTGAAGCCTGGAGCATGTTTGAGGGGGAAGGCTCATTTGAGCTTGTACTTAGCGATATTTCAATGCCGGGAATGGACGGCGTATCTTTAGCGGAGAGGGTTTTGGCCGCTGCTCCGGCAGTCAAGGTTATACTTATGTCGGGACTTGATGCTGAGCTGGAACGCGTGGACACTCTTGCAGGGCAGGGCGTTGTCACGCTGACAAAACCTTTTTCTCTGGATGATGTGCGTACGTTGGTTCGTGCGACTTGATTTACCTTGCCTGAGCGCACTCCATAAACTCCAGTTAGCGCGCGCGCCCTATCCTCCAGTGACGCTCATATGACGGGATACGGCGGGTCTATTGTTTTCTCGATCGATGATAAAATCATGACCTTTGGGTTTGCGAGCGATGGCTTCATCGATGGCCTTGGAGATGGCCGCGTCGTTATCTTGAGCACGTAGTGGGGCACGCAGATCAGCGGCGTCATCCTGACCCAGGCACATATACATTATGCCTGTGCAAGTCACGCGGACACGATTGCAGCTTTCACAGAAGTTGTGAGACATGGGCGTGATGAAGCCGACTTTGCCACCGGTTTCACCGATCTCGACATACTGCGCGGGACCACCGGTGCGATAAGGAATGTCCTTTAGAGTCCAGCGTTCGCTTATCTGCTTGCGCAAAGTGCTCAAGGGCAGGTAGCGATCGGTGCGATCACCGTCGATGTCACCCATGGGCATAGTTTCAATGAACGTGAGATCCGCACCACGACCGTGCGCAAACTTTATGAGGTCGTCGATCTCATCGTCGTTTATGCCTTTGAGCGCAACGGTGTTAAGCTTGATTTTCAGTCCGGCTTTTTGCGCAGCATTTAGTCCTTCCATGACTTGCTCGATGTCACCCCAACGGGTGATGGCCTTGAACTTGTCTGGCTTCAGTGTGTCGATGGACAGGTTAATTCTGCGCACACCACAAGCATAGAGCTCTTCGGCGAAGCGGGAAAGCTGGCTGCCGTTTGTTGTCAACGTCATCTCGTTGAGCGCACCGCTGTCGAGATGGCGCGAGAGTGATTTTATCAACCACATGATATTTTTACGAACAAGAGGCTCACCGCCCGTCAGACGAAGACGCTTGACACCCTTGTTGATGAAGGCCGTGCACAAGCGGTCCAGCTCTTCAAGAGATAACAAATCCTTCTTGGGCAGGAAGGTCATGTTTTCCGACATGCAATAGACGCACCGGAAATCACATCGGTCCGTCACCGATACACGCAGATAAGTGATGTGGCGGCCGAAGGGGTCGATGATAGGCGACTGAGAGTTGTTCTCATCAACTGTCGCCGATGGCTTTTTAATATCGTTATTCACACAAGTTGTCATAGTGTTCCTTGAACAGGGATCACCCGGTATTGGAAGTTGAGACTGTTTCACTTGAACTATCACCGATGGGGTGGGGCAGGGCAAGTCCCCGTGGCGTTGTGTTGCGCCGCAGCGAAAGAAAACTTCCGCGAAAGCAGATTTCTTGACTCCGAAATCAAGTCCGAACTATTCACCACGGCGAGGGTTATTAGGGAAAAAGATATGTGAAGTGTGTCCTTGCGAATAGTTCGGGCTAGTAACTGTCGCGCAGTGCTCGTAGTGTCGCAGCGGGAAAACTTAGTAAAGAGCCTTACGGGAGATATTGAGACATGAGCCAGTCGGGCACAATGAGTGCGCAGGACCAAGCGCCTATTTTATCAAAGGAACGTATTGTTGCCAAACCGGGATTTAACCGCTGGTTGGTTCCGCCTGCGGCTTTGGCAATTCATCTTTGTATTGGAATGTCCTACGGGCTTTCCGTGTTTTGGAAGCCGCTGGAGCGCGCTCTTGGTGTTACGGCACCGATCGTATGCGAAAACATGACTCTGTTCGAAGCTCTTTTCACAACAACATGTGATTGGCGCCGAACCGACCTGGTTTATATTTTCACTATCGGCATTGTTTTCCTGGGCCTATCTGCTGCCTTGTTCGGTGGCTGGCTAGAGAGAGCAGGACCGCGCAAGGCGGGCGTGGTGGCTGCTTTCTGCTGGGGTGGTGGTTTTATCGTTTCGGCTTTGGGCGTTTACACCCACCAGCTTTGGTTGTTGTACCTGGGACTTGGTGTTCTAGGCGGCATTGGTCTTGGGCTGGGTTATATCTCGCCGGTGTCGACGCTTATCAAATGGTTTCCCGACAGGCGTGGTATGGCTACGGGAATGGCAATCATGGGCTTTGGTGGCGGAGCGATGATTGGATCTCTGTTTGCCAATGCTTTGATGGATACTTTCAGCACACCTTCTTCGGTGGGTGTGGCCGAATCAATGGCAGTCATGGGCGTTGTCTACATCGCGTTCATGTTGGGTGGAGCGTTCGGCTACCGAGTTACGCCGGTGGGATGGCAACCTGAAGGTTGGACACCGCCAAATGACGCTGCTCACGCGATGATAACCACTGGTAATGTTCATCTCAAAAACGCACATAAGACACCCCAGTTCTGGTTTATCTGGATTGTATTGTGTATGAATGTGTCTGCTGGCATTGGCGTTCTGGCTACCGCTTCTCCGATGCTTCAAGAGATTTTTGGGGGACAGCTTATCGGTGAGCCGGGTCTTGGTATTAAGGAATTGAATACCGCCCAAGTCGCGGCTGTTGCCGGTGTGGGTGCGGGTTTTGTGGCGCTGCTATCCCTATTCAATGCGTTTGGGCGAATATTATGGGCTTCTGCGTCTGATTTCCTTGGGCGGAAAAATACCTACTATTGTTTCTTCCTCATTGGAATTGTCCTTTATGCGTCCGCTCCGTTTCTCGCGACAGTGGGTTCGCCTCTTCTGTTTGTCGCCGCGTTCTGTTTCATCCTGACAATGTATGGAGGCGGCTTTGCCACTGTGCCCGCCTACCTTGCTGACATTTTCGGGACGCAGTTTGTGGGAGCCATTCACGGTCGCCTGTTGACTGCATGGGCGACAGCAGGTGTTCTTGGGCCATTGGCCATTGTTTACTTCCGTGAAGCACAACTTGCAGCGGGCGTGCCAATGGCACAAGCTTACGATTATACCATGTACGTGCTGGTGGCCTTTCTCGTGGTCGGGTTGATAGCGAATATGCTCATACGACCTGTTTCGAAAAAATGGTTGATGAGCGACGAGGAGCTGGCAGCGGTGCGGCATGCGGATGCTGGGAAAGCTCATGAGACCGGATCGTACGGCATCGGGCTTGGCGGCTTTAGCCCATTGGTGTTGCTGGCATGGCTGGCGGTGGGTATCCCGTTTGTGTGGGGTGTCATAAATACGCTGGGGAAAGCTGCTTCATTGTTCCAATAACGGCTCCGGTAAGAAGGATCTTTCTTGGCCACCGCAGCAAAGGGTTTTGACCTGATGATGCGGCGGCCGAGATATTGGAACCTAAGTTGCTGCACGTTCAACAGATGCCCTTGTTAGGGAAAGTGGGCGAGCGGCAAAACGTAAAACTATATGTAGGGAGGGGTTTGCGCAGCGTGCCCCTCTTTTTTACATTCCAGCCTATTTTCTTGGGCCAGCCTATTTTCTTGGGCCAGCCTCTTTGGGGCCTGCCTTTTTGGGGCCAACCTTTTACAGATGGAGTTTTTGAAATGGACGAAGAAAAATTCAATATGTCACTTCGCAAATTCTTGAAGCAGGTGGGCGTCACATCCCAGCGCGAAATTGAACAGTTTGTACGAAGTGGGGATTTTTCGGGCCAGGAACTCAAGGTCAAAATGGTGTTGAGCGCAGAGGGTACTGATTTTTCGCATACGGTTGAAGGCAAGATCAGTACGCAATAGCTGAACACTCGCGTTCGGAGTATTGCTTTTGGATGCGAGAAGATAGCGGGAACACGATCCACTGGAAGAAAACCGCGTTCCCGCCGATGTGACGCCAGGAAGGGAAGCTCATGGGAACCTGACGACACAAACACGTGAAAGTCCCTGGTCATTTTTCATGACGTTTGGAGAGTTGGTGTTGGTCTTCTCGTTTTGCGAGGGCTAATAACGATTTGGTGAACCGGTTTGAACTGGTGGTGAGAACACCCTTACGATTCAGCGATCATGCCAGCACAAAGGATCATGCACCTTGATGTTGCGACCTTGTTGCAGGAGCTTTTGTTGCTTCATCAGAGCGGCGCGAATGTCTTGGGCGGCGTCAGGTTTCATTGCATTGATTTTTTTACCGTGAACGGCACAACCAGCCAGCGCGGCGATCATCACGGCCGCTTGTGCGCTTGTGGTTGGGGGGCCGGATAGGTGAGCTAGTTGGCTCTTCGTCGCCCCGCTTAGCACGACCCAGGTATCGACTGGGGTGTTTTTGATGTTGGCAACCAAATCATTTATGTCCGGGAGTGGGGCCGCAATCAAAATGTTGGCATTCTTCATGTTGATGGACCATGAGCTTACCCCCGCAGACACAGACGATGAATCTTCATCCGCTGAAATCACAAACAATGTATTGGCTGATTGTTGCGTGACCTGCAAAAACGGTTCCCAAGTTTGTTGGCTTTTGCCTGCATGAGGGAGGGCTGCGATCCTTGCCGGCGTGCGGGCTGTGAAAGCGGCTGCGCGGGCGAGATGGACAGCGTTTTCGGGATCGATACGAACCACCACAAGACGGCTTGCGCTGTAGGTGTCGAGGAGCAGTTTTGCCAGCGCCGTAGCGTCTGGGTCTTTTGAATAGGGTGTTATATCATTGTCGACGAAGTCCCAACCGATCAGTTGACCTTCACCATCGCGGGCTAACCTTTGCGCGATCTGTGGGTCCGTATAATCCACACCAGTTGAAATGAGGGCAATGGCTGTACCACCGGGATCGTTCCCCGGGGGTAGTGGCGGATCTGCTGCTTGAGTGGGCCCCAATGGCACAAGGGCCAGAGCAAACGTGCTCAGTGTCATCCTCATCCACTCAGCAGTTCGCAACATTGTTGTCACCTCTTGGAAGAGTCATTATTTGCCAGAATGTCGTCACGCGAGGATTCTTTTGAATTGTCGGTTGCTTGTGCGCCAAGCGGGCCTATGCTCTTGTCGATGAAGTTGGCGATTTCCTCGATATCGTCAAGTGTAAAGACTGGCCGACCATTCGCGTTTGCAACATCATGATCGGCCGCTATGGCAATGACGTTTGGGTCGGCGTCTGAAATAGGTGTGCGCGTGTGGGACGTCAGACGCCGCGCTTCAATTTTTGGGATGGCGGCAGATTTATATCCTTCAACGACGATCACGTCGGCAGGCTGTAATGCCTCAATGACGTCCATGAAATCCGGCTCCGGCTTGTCTTTTAGTTCCGTTACAATAGCCCAACGAGCCTTTGAGACGATTGCAACCTGTGCAGCCCCTGCGATACGGTGGCGGGCGCTATCGGTGTGACCCTCGTCGATGTGGAATTGGTGGTGCGCATGCTTGATGGAGGCAACCTTAAAGCCGCGGCGCGTGAAAGTTTCAATGAGGCGCACAGCAAGCGTGGTCTTGCCTGACTTTTTCCAGCCGACTATTCCTATGATGGGCGTACCATTGGGTGCTTTCATGTGCTTTTCTGGCTTAGAAGTAATTTCGAATTCAACCTTCTACTAAGGCGCGGGCCTGATCCAGCTCCTCGCGCGTGTTGGCATTAAAGAACGGGTCGATCATCTTGCCATCAAGCTCCAGTAAAGGAAATTGCGCCAAACAGGTACCATGTCGGTCGGTCCAATGCAGCACTTTGCGAACACCATCGTGAAGAGCCTGTTCCAGATCGTCTGCCAAGTCCACGGGCCAAAGGCCGGCGACGGGATGGGTATGGCCCCCTGATGCCGCCAGAGCGATTTTGCAATCATTGTTTTCGAGAGCAAGATATAATTGGTCGGCTAAATTTGTCGGAAGAAGTGGGGCGTCTGTTGGTGCTGTCATGATGTGAGTGACACCTTGCCCGGTGTCGTGCGCCCAGCGCATGCCGGTAAGAACCCCAGCCAAGGGGCCGACATGACCTTCAATGGTGTCGGCGATCACGGGAAGATTAAACTTGTCAAATCGGGATGGGTCCCCGTTGGCGTTGATGGCAAGGGCTGCCACCTGGGGCTTGAGCCTGTCAATGACATGTTTCATCATCGGTTTTCCCGCGATTTCAATTAGACCCTTATCACCGCTGCCAGTTTCTCCTTCAAACATCCGGCGTGATTTTCCACCCGCAAGAAGAATGCCAACGATGTTTGATGTTTGGGTCATGGTCATGGGGCCGGGATGTGTCAACTCGCAGGTTGCAGGCTGGCGGAAGAAAACAGGACACCAAATTGCTCGCACCAGATAACCACCGAACCGTAGTCCTCAATCTTTATGTTTGTGGCAATGGTATAGTTCTGATCGCCGATGTTGCCTTTTAATTTGCCAAGCGAGACCCACTGGCTTTGGGTCAGGTCGCTTCCGGTTTTTATATTGTCGGCCTGGACCAGATAGACTTTCAGGTCGGGACCGTTGGTTACCTTGAAATTGGTAAACCGCAAGATATGGTCTCCGCCCGCTGTTTTCAGGATCGTGGCCTTACCGCGACCCTGATGGACAGAGTCCGCGTCCTTGAATGCACCGTTAAAGATGGGTTTTGCGCCCAGTTCAGCGGAAAGCTTTTCCTCAACGACATTGTCGATCCACAACGGTGAGGCGAGGTACCAGAAGGCGTTTCCGGCGATAAAGCCGATCACTGCGGAGATGAACGCGGTAACAATCAGGCTTTTTTTCATGACGCACTCAAGATTCCAAGGGTGTGAAACTCTATAGGATTTGTCCCCTAGCTGGATTTCTTGTCTTCGATCAGCGTCGTTGCATGGGGCGTTATATCACCGCCATCCATAACGGAAGGAGACTCATCTTTTTGAGAAGGAGGAGCCTTATCTTCTTTTTTAGGAGTCTCCTTTGAAGAGTCATCTGATTGTTCGTATTCGCTCAGGACAATCAGCAGCGGGGTCAAGCCCTCGGTGTCTTCCAGCCGATAGATTTCGAAGTCTCTTTGGGCCTTCTCGCTCCAACCGTTGAACTTGAGCATGCGTTCTGCCTTTGAGAACAGACCATGGTTGCGCACCGGCTCGGCGCTTCGAATCTCTTCGGCTTTCTTTTCGTTAAGATCGATCTTTTCGCCTTTTTTTATTCTTTTTTCCAGGTCAGCAAGACGGGCCTTTCGGATCTTCGTGAGGTCCGTCAGACTCCCCGCTTTCTCCTCCTGGATGAGTTTATTCAACTCCTTCCTGGTGGGCCAGCGCACGAGATCCATATCGTCCAAGACGCCCGCGAGTTGGTTCATGGCAATGGCTTTTTTGTATTCCGCGTCGACATTTGGATCATTGCTTGTGCTTGTGTCGCCACTAAACAGATTGGGAATTACGAAATAGGATGCCTTGTTGTGGTAGATAAAGTGACGGCGCACCCACTCCATATCCGTATTGGGTGCGCGTGCGATGGCGGTCTTCATAGCTCTGCGCACTTGACCAATAACTGCCGGGCTGGGCGGTTTGCGCATTGGCGGGGTTGTTGGTGGGTTCAGGGCCGTGAGTACAAACAAGCCCAGGTCGACGCCGATTGTTGCGAGAAGCGCGATCAAGTCGCGTCCAGTAATGGACTTTGCAGCCACCGCTTGTTGCGCATCTGAAGCACTTGAGAAATAGGACGGAATTGAAGAGAGGGAAGACGCAATATTGGCCCAAAGGTTTTTCACGGCATTGGCGACCCCGGCGGGACCCTCGTTGAAGTCTGCTTCTCGCAGATTCAAAACAACAGGCTGTTCGGCCTGAAGCGCGGCCTGTGTCAGTCTTTGAGCCAGGGTGGGATCATAACAAGAGAATCCGGGCTTGCCGGGCTTGATGGAAAGCGTTACCGCGAGAGCGCGCATTTCGGAAGCGGTTGACTTACCGAACTCGTTACTGCGCGCGGCGATGGCACGTGCCCTGGAGCGTACTTCTGCGGCCTTTTCCTCAAAATTCTGCTGGCGTTCGGCCACTGTGCCGCCGGTGAGACCGGCGACGCTCGACTTAAGTGCTTCGATGTCGTCGTTAACGGGTTTTATCCAGGAGGTGGAAATGGTATCGCGCAAGGAGGCGACCGAGTCGCGCACGCTGGCGCGGGCATTGTAAAGCGGGCCACGGCCTGCCCCTGAGGGAATCCCACAGCTGCCGCCGCTGGATTCTTCTCGTGCCATCTGGCTTTCGGACCATGTTACGACGCTGTCGAGTTGGGCGCGAACGGCATCCAAGCGTGCAGCAACAGCATTGCCGGCATCACCTGCGTCCTGTTGCAAACCCGACAATCTTGTGCGGGTCGCTTCTTCTCCGGCAATGAGGCTCCACCAGAAGCCGTAACCGAAGCCAATGGACCAAAGGGCCAGAAAAATATAAAGCGGAATAATCAGGGCACGTACACGCCAAGACCGACCAACGCCGAAGGTTTCGCGCAGGGCAATCCACATTAAAAATGTCAAGGCCACGACAATGGCGATGACGAGCATTTCATTGGTGACCGAAAGCCCGCCGGGAATATCGCGACTTTGAGCGGCGGGCGACGTGGAAACGCCGACGATAAAATCGTTCATGCCGCTCCAGGTGGCATACCCGGAAATGACCAGCAGCATCAAGGAGGCGATGCCGATCAAGGCATTGCGGCCAAACAGGTAATCAGCAACGAGACCCCACTTTTGTTTCAAGCTTTTCTTCTCAACTGCCATATCAATGACCCCCATACGCTCCGCAATGGATTACTCTAGAAGGCGATACCTCAAAATCGAGGGTTTGTCGCGTCTTTTGGGCCGGTTTTTATCCTATGTGTGGGGATTTGGTCTGCCTAGGCTCGATGCTCAGGCGTGCGGGGCGGCATTCTTGGGAGTGGCATCAAATATGATGCGGTCCTGGCCTGAAAGTGCAACAAAGCGATGACCACGTGAGCGGCCGATGAGGGTGAGACCCGCTTTTTGGGCAAGCTCCACGCCCCAGGCTGTGAAACCAGAGCGTGAAACGAGGATCGGTATGCGCATTTTTACGCATTTGATGACCATTTCGGAGGTGAGGCGGCCGGTGGTGTAGAAAATTTTATCGTCAGGTTCGATCTTGTGAATGAACATATATCCGGCGATTTTATCAATGGCATTGTGTCGCCCGACGTCCTCCATGTAGATGAGTGGCTTGTCGTCTTTGCACAACACGCAGCCGTGTATTGCTCCGGCCTTTAAATACAAACTCGGCTGTGTATTTATTTTTTTTGAGAATTCATAGAGTGCCGAGGTGTGGATTCGTGCGTTCTCATTTAGGGTGATGCCGTCAAGTTCGTCCATCAGGTCCCCAAAAACTGTGCCTTGTGCACAGCCTGAGGTTTGCACCTTCTTTTTCAACTTGTCCTCGTAGTCTGTCTCTCGATTTGTTCGAACAACGATGGTTTCAATGTCGTCGTCGTACTCGATTGCAGTGATTTCATCGTCGGGTTTGAGCATGCCCTGATTTAACAGGAAGCCGATGGCCAGCAGATCCGGATGGTCGCCTATGGTCATCATGGTGACGATTTCACGGGCGTTCAGAAACAGCGTCAAGGGTCGTTCGGTGACGACGTTTATGGAAACTTCCTCGCCGTTTTGATCGATACCAGTTACCGAACTTGATAGACGTTCATCATCGGGTGTGGGTCGGACTTCGAATTCTTTAAGTTGTTTTGCCAATTTTGGGGCGGCTCCGGTTAATATCTTATCATGAGGGATGTGACTTGACGTTGGCAATGGCTTTAGAGTTTGCCATGTTGGCTTGCCAATACCCTTTTAACACACTGTGTGAACTTAAAAACAACAAGGAGACTTAGTGCGCCATGGCAGACAAGCCCAATAACACCCAGGTCAGCCGTCGCCGGGTTTTAAAACTTGCCGGGGCAGGTGGCGCCGCGGGTCTCGCGAGCGTTGGCAGCGGCATTGTCTCACCGGCCATAGCGCAGTCCTCTCCCAACATCACTTGGCGACTGACATCGAGCTTTCCAAAATCTCTGGACACGATCCATGGCGCGGCGGAGGTTTTTGCCAAGTACGTTTATGAGATGTCGGACGGCAAGTTTAAGGTTCAGGTTTTTGCGCCTCCTGAAATTGTGTCGGGCTTGCAAGCGGCCGATGTAGTTTCAAACGGTACCGTGGAAATGTGCCATACGGCTTCGTATTACTATTGGGGTAAGGACCCGACGTTTGCCTTTGGGACAGCCGTTCCGTTTGGACTTAATGCGAGAATGCAAAACGCGTGGATGTATGAGCGCGGCGGCATCGACCTGATGAATGATTTCTATAAAAAGTATAATATTTATGCTCTGCCGGGGGGCAATACCGGCGCGCAAATGGGTGGTTGGTTTCGAAAACCCATCGATGCACTTGAGAACTTGCGTGGTTTGAAAATGCGTATCGGCGGATTTGCGGGCGTTGTTATGTCCAAGCTTGGTGTGGTGCCGCAACAGATTGCGGGCGGCGACATATACACTTCACTTGAAAGAGGCACTATCGACGCGACGGAATGGGTGGGGCCCTATGACGATGAGAAACTCGGCTTCAACAAAGTGGCGCGTTACTATTATTATCCCGGCTGGTGGGAGGGGCAGGCCATGCTCCATTTCTTTTTCAATCTTGAAAAATGGGCGTCGCT
>JAJRZC010000147.1 GCA_024275435.1 Alphaproteobacteria bacterium | reverse complement strand
TTCGCCTACTCCATCGCGGGAAGGTCATTGTTGATGCCGGGATAACAGGCGCATGACGATCTGGAATATCTCGTGACGGGTGTGCGGTTGTGTTGTCGGGTGGTGTGTAGCGCTTCACTACGGTTTCGGTCGTCGTACGTTCTGGCACTTATTGCCGTATACGGTTAAAGATATTGCATGACAGTTGATAAAGAGAAGAAGGCTTTGCGCGCACGTGCGAAAAAAGTCCGCAATGAAGCTTTTGCCAAACATGGCGCGCTGGCTGATGAGGCCCTAGCCCAACGGGGTATTTCTTTTGCGCGCGTTCGCAAGGGGGCTGTGGTTTCTGGTTTTCTTCCCATTCGAAATGAAATAGATCCTCGGCCTTTGATGAGGCGGCTGCATGCTGAAGGCTTTGTCACTGCTCTGCCTGTGATGGTGGGAAAAAATAAACCACTGGTTTTTCGTTCATGGTCTGAGGGTGAGCCGTTGGAAGAGGTGGTATGGGGGATCAAGGAACCTCCTGCGCATGCGGCGGTGGTTTTGCCGGATATTATTCTTGTGCCGCTACTGGCTTTTGATGAACGTGGTTTTCGCGTTGGTTATGGCGGTGGGTTCTATGATCGTTCAATTGAACAACTACGGTCTTTGAAAAAGGTGGTCACCATCGGCTTGGCGTTTGACGAGCAACGCGTTGAGGCTGTTCCACGTGAAGATCATGATGAAGCACTTGACTGGATGTTGACACCCAATGGTGCTTTGCGTTGCGCCCTGTAAAGGGATCTAGACGAATATGAATTCTTTTGTAGAAAGACTGGAATGCGTTTTTTATTTTTGGGAGATGTTGTCGGTCGAAAAGGCCGTGAGGTGGTGTGTGAGTCTCTGCCGCGATTACGAGACAAGTATGCCCTTGATTTTGTTGTTGTGAATGGTGAAAACGCCGCGGCCGGTTTCGGGATTACCGAAAAGATATTGAATTCCCTTTTGGATGCGGGTGCTGATGTGGTCACACTTGGCAATCATGCCTTCGACCAGAAAGATACGCTGGTTTTTATCGAACGTTATGAGCGTTTGTTGCGGCCTTTGAATTTTCCACCCGGTACGCCGGGGCGAGGGGCAGGTTTGTTTCAAGCCAAAAATGGCGCACAGGTCTTGGTGCTTAACGCCATGGGACGCGTTTACATGGATGACCTGGATTGTCCTTTCCGTGGTATTGATGCTGAGCTGAACGCTTGTCCGCTGGGGCGCGGTGCCGATGCGGTTATAATTGATTTCCATGCTGAAGCGTCCAGCGAAAAGCAGGCCGTCGGGTATCATGTTGATGGTCGGGCGAGCTTGGTCGTTGGGACCCATACGCACACACCAACGGCTGACGAGAGGATTTTGCCGGCGGGGACCGCTTACATGACGGATGCTGGAATGTGCGGGGACTACAACTCGGTTCTGGGCATGGATATCGAGGAGCCGATCAATCGTTTTCTCTCCAAGATTCGCAATCAACGGTTTGAACCAGCTATGGGGCCTGGCAGCATAAGTGGTCTTGCTGTTGAGATGGATGATACCACTGGACTGGCAACGAAGATCAAGGCTTTGCGTTTTGGTGGTGTGCTGAACCCATCCTATCTTGACTTTTGGGATGAAACAGCGCCCTCGACTTGACCTATTGGCCAACTCCTGGGATTTTGGCTAGAGCAACTAATTTGAACAAGAATTGACGGAACGTGCTTGAATAAGCCTTTATTCAACAAAAGGTTTGTTGCGAGAAGCAGGCCGAGAACAAGCACCTATGGAAGACAGTTACTATGGCCGGGCATTCCCAGTTTAAAAATATCATGCATCGCAAGGGCAAGCAGGATGCAGCACGCGCCAAGGCGTTCACCAAACTTGCGCGTGAGATTACTGTTGCGGTGAAGGAGGGTGGTCCCGATCCAGCGATGAATTCGAGGCTTCGTCTTGCGGTCCAGTCTGCGCGTTCCGAGAATATGCCCAAAGACAATATTGAACGGGCGATCAAGAAGGCAACAGGGGGTGACACGGGTAGTTATGATCCGATCCGCTATGAGGGCTATGGAGCGGGAGGGGTTGCGGTGATTGTCGAAGCGCTTACGGATAACCGTAACCGAACTGGAGCCGCTGTACGCGCTGCGTTTTCAAAGCATGGAGGAAACCTGGGCACGACGGGTGCTGTTTCTCACATGTTCGATCATGTTGGTGAGATCACTTATGCTTTGGAAGCGGGCAGTGCCGACAAGGTGCTGGAAGCGGCTATAGAGGCGGGTGCAGAAGATGTTGTTTCTGATGACAGCGGTCATCTGGTGATTTGTTCGTTTGAAGACCTAAGCTCTGTTTCCATTGCATTGGAGGCAGCACTAGGGGAGCCGAAAAGTGTCAAAGCGGTTTGGCGGGCGACGCTTTCCACCTCTGTGGATGAGGAGCGCGCCTCGAGTATCTTAAATCTGATTGCGGCTCTTGAGGACGATGATGATGTTCAAAGTGTTTATGCGAACTTCGAAGTTTCCGATGAAATCTTGAAAAAGCTTACAGCTGCGTGAGTGTTCTTTTCTTGGGAGTGTAAGCGCAAACAGGCTTGGCTTTGTTTTCATGGTTAATGGATTGTTGGCACTTGTTTTGACTTGGTGCCAAATTCCACAGTTCTGCTGGCAGCTAATCCGCTGCCGGATTAATTTAAAATTTGATTGATTAAATCAGCAAGCTGTCCATTTCTGTTGGTTAGGTTATGTCCCGCAGGGTTATGCCCTAAGGGAGAAGAACAAATGGACGATGGGCAAGGATCTTTCGAAAACTACGCGCGTGAGCTACGCCTCATGTATTGGCGTAAATTACTTGAGCAGAAAAACAGCGACAAACTTCACGATACCAATGCATCTGTATCAGGCAATGCTGAAACAAGAAATTCCAGGAAACCTTTATCATTTTAAGGGAAGTCTGAGGTTTGATGTTGGTTTTTCTTGAATAAAAATGGCAAGGGGCTTTTTTATTCTTCGTTTTAAGCGAAAATTCCCTCCGCATTTTAAGCGCCCCCCCCCCCCCAAAGCAGCCAAGCGCAGGCGAATCATTTGAAACGTGCTAAGCCATTTTCCTATGGCTAGGCAAAATAAAATACGCATTATCGGAATTGATCCGGGACTGCGCCGTACGGGCTGGGGCGTTATCGAGTCTGATGGTGTCAGGCTGGGTTACATTGCGTCGGGATGCATCGCTTCTTGTGCAGATGAGCCGTTGTCTTGGCGTTTGCGTGAGATTTATGAAGGGCTGCTGGAGGTTATTTCAACTTTTAAGCCCAATGAAGCGGGTGTTGAAGAAACGTTCGTGAACACCAATGCGCGTGCGACTTTGAAACTTGGTCAGGCGCGCGGTATGGCCCTACTGGCACCGGCGATAAAGGGACTTACCGTTGGCGAATACCCGCCCAACCTCGTCAAGAAAAGCGTTGTTGGAGCGGGGCATGCTGACAAGCGCCAGATCCAAGCCATGATCGGTTTTTTGTTGCCGAAGGCTTCGTTTGACAATGCGGATGAAGCCGATGCTCTGGCGATTGCAATCTGTCATGCAAATCACCGGACGAGCTTAGGTTTGCGGGCTATGGCTGTGGATCGTTAATTGTGACGTGTGATTTGACTTTATAGGGTCGATTTCGAACTTTGTTCGTCTAAACGCAGGCAAGTCTTTTGTTTCGTTTCCGGATTTATAAATGTTTGCACCCGCGTGCGGGGATTTTTAGTGTTTGATCTGGAACACGATGAATAAAGTACCGTTTCATTGATAGGGATCAAATTGACATGATCGGAAAACTCACCGGTAAGATTGATGCCATTGGTGAACGTCATCTTGTCATTGACGTTGGGGGTGTTGGCTATGAAGTTCAGGCTTCGGCCCGCGCTTTGCGAAACCTTAAGGTGGGTGAGACGGCAAGTTTGACGATTGATACGCACGTTCGTGAAGATGCGATTCGGCTTTATGGGTTTGCCAGCGAAATAGAACGGACATGGTTTCGGGCGTTGCAAAATGTGCAAGGCGTTGGTGCTAAGGTTGCACTTGGTGTGCTCAGTGTTTTGTCTCCGCATGATCTCGCCAATGCAATTGCGCTTGGGGATGCGGCTGTGGTTGGGCAGGCACCCGGTGTTGGCAAGAAAATAGCGCAACGAATAACTGCGGAACTGAAGGACAAAGCGCCAGCGTTATCTGTTGCCGGGATGGCTTCCGATTCTGCTCAGGCGGGTACCACTGAGGGGCAGGGTGGACAAGTGCCTGAAGGTTTTGCCGCAGCTGAGGCGATTTCCGCACTGTCCAATCTTGGTTATCAACCAGCTCATGCAAGCCAAGCAGTGGCTAGTGCCTGCAAGGCTTTGGGCCCTGAAGCAGATACGGCGGCTTTGATACGGCGTGGGCTTAAAGAACTTGCTCGTTAGGCTGTTTTGTTGGCAGTTCAGATGAGCTCGCGTGTGTGTATGTCTGCGAGCTCACCTGTTTGCATGCCGGCTATTTCCATTCAACTTTTAAAATCTCGAATGAACGAGCGCCTTTTGGTGTCGTCACTTCAGTGGTGTCACCTTTAGATTTTCCAATGAGGGCCCGCGCGATTGGGCTGGAGATGGAGATCTTGCGTTCGCGCAGGTTGGCCTCGAGATCGCCGACGATCTTGTATTTCACTTTTTCTTCGGTGTCTTCGTCGATAAGCGAAACCGTAGCGCCGGATTTTATCGTTTTACCGGACAAGGATTTTGGTTCCACCACATCTGCACGCGATAGCTTGTCTTCAAGTTCTGCGACCTTAGCCTCGTTCAATCCCTGTGCTTCTTTGGCGGAATGATATTCAGCATTTTCCGAGAGATCGCCATGTGCGCGTGCTTCGGCAATGGCCTGGATGATTCGTGGGCGTTCCTCGGCTTTCAGACGCTGGAGTTCCTTCTCAAGCGCCTGGTAGCCCTCGGTTGTCATTGGGACTCTTTCCATCGACATTCCTAAATGCCTCCTTGTCGGCCTGGCCTTTTTGCCAGAACCATAAAAAACGTTTGTCTTCGAGCAATATCCAGGAGTTTTGGGGGCCCAGCATACGCTCAGACTTCCCTGAAGAATAACTACCCATGACTTAGATGTGTCACAGATAGAGATCAAACCTTCCCCCTACAGGCTTGTCAGCCATGGGTCATGGCAAAGAAGTTTAACACCTAACTGGGTGATATGGAGCCGCGAGTGTAACGCTGCAAGGGCGCCACATTCAAGGCCCCCGCCTTTAATGCCTTTATGGCACTGGTCACAGCGACCGCGCCGGCGAGCGTTGTATAGTAAGGAATGTGGTGAAGCAAGGCTGTCCGTCGAATGTCCTTACTGTCGGCAAGAGCCTTGGCACCTTGGGTGGTGTTGAAAACGAGGTGAACCTCGCCGTTCTTGATTGCATCCACAATGTGCGGCCGTCCCTCCAGAACCTTGTTAACGCTACGACATTCTATGTTATGTTGTTGCAGAAACCGCTTGGTGCCACGGGTTGCCATGAGCTTAAAGCCCATATCAGCCAGCTCTTTTAGAGGGGCCACGATTTTTGGTTTGTCAGATTCACGGACGGAAACGAACACCGTACCGTTCATGGGTAAATGTTGCCCCGCCCCGATCTGGCTTTTGCCGAAAGCAATGGCGAAATCCTTATCAATCCCCATGACTTCGCCGGTGGAGCGCATTTCCGGGCCTAAGATGGGGTCGACGCCGGGGAACCGTGCAAAGGGAAAAACGGCTTCCTTGACGGCGATATGATCAAGTTTTTTGGGTTTGAGGTTAAAGGATTTCAAGGGCTTTCCGGCCATGATGAGCGCTGCGATTGCTGCTACTGGATGGCCGATCACTTTGGCAACGAATGGAACAGTGCGAGAGGCGCGCGGGTTTACCTCAAGGATATAAACTTCTCCGTCCTTGATTGCGAACTGAACATTCATCAAACCGATGACGCCGAGTTTCAGTGCCAGTTCGCGTGATTGGCGTTCCATTTCTTCAATGATATCGTCGTTCAGCGTGTGTGGAGGCAAGGCACAGGCGCTATCGCCGGAGTGG
Source organism: Alphaproteobacteria bacterium (assembly GCA_024275435.1). GTDB lineage: Bacteria > Pseudomonadota > Alphaproteobacteria > Rhizobiales > Hyphomicrobiaceae > JAJRZC01. The sequence goes on along the minus strand of JAJRZC010000147.1, from coordinate 22,818 downwards.
ATCCCAGCTTCTTCAATATGTTCCATCACACCGGCTATGAACGTGTCTGTTCCATCGCACAGGCAATCAACATCCACTTCAACGGCGTTTGATAAATAGCTGTCAATCAAGAGCGGGCTTTTTTCTGAGACCATCAATTCGGATGGCTTATCGAGCGTTGAAGACAAGCGGGATATGTAGCGGTCGACTTCGGAGCCATCATGAACGATTTCCATGGCGCGGCCGCCCAGTACAAATGAGGGTCGAATGACAACCGGGTAGCCAATTTTGTCGGCAATGGCGCGCGCCTCTGAGGGGGCTGTTGCTATTCCGCTTTTGGGCTGTTGAAGGTTAAGTTTGCTGATAAGTGCATTGAACTGATCACGATCTTCCGCCAGATCAATGGCTTGGGGTGGTGTTCCTAGAATAGGAACACCTGTTTTATCGAGAGCGCTGGCGAGCTTTAGCGGTGTTTGCCCCCCAAACTGGACGATGACACCTTTTACGGTGCCGTTTTGTTGTTCCGTGCGGATGATTTCAAATACGTCTTCTTCGGTTAACGGCTCAAAATAAAGCCTATCAGAGGTATCGTAGTCGGTTGAGACGGTCTCCGGGTTACAGTTGATCATGATGGTCTCGTAACCCGCCTTTGTCAGCGCAAAGCAGGCGTGACAACAACAATAGTCGAATTCTATGCCCTGGCCGATGCGATTGGGTCCACCACCCAGAATGATGATCTTTTCTCGTGCTGTGGGCTGGGCTTCGCATTCCGGTTTTGCGCCCAGTCCATTTTCATAGGTCGAATACATGTAGGCGGTTGGGGAAGCAAACTCCGCGGCACAGGTGTCGATGCGTTTGTAAACAGGATGAACACCAAGAGCATGGCGATGTGTGCGTACGTCCTTTTCGCTCATGCCGGTTAATTTTGCGAGCCTGGTATCTGAAAAACCCTGGGCCTTGAGCTGACGGAACTGGTTTTCTGTTTTTGGTATTCCGTGGGTCGAAACTCTTGTTTCCCATTGGATGATTTCTTTCATACGCTGTAGGAACCAAGGGTCGATGTGACAGAAGGTATGAATGGTTTCCAGGTCCCAGCCATGGCGAATGGCCTGGGCGACCTTCAAAAGCCGATCAGGTGTTGGGCGGGACAAGGCTGCCCGGATAACGTTCTTGTCGTCGCCTTGCCCAAGTCCTTCAAGTTCAATGTCATCGAGGCCGCTCAGGCCTGTTTCCATGGACCGCAGGGCTTTTTGCAGGCTCTCATTGAACGTGCGTCCGATAGCCATGGCTTCGCCAACGGACTTCATCGAGGTTGTTAGGGTTTCATCCGCGCCGCTGAATTTTTCGAACGCGAAACGTGGGATCTTGGTGACCACATAATCAATGGTGGGCTCAAAAGAGGCGGGTGTCGCACCGCCGGTAATCTCATTCTTGAGTTCGTCAAGGGTGTAGCCAACGGCAAGTTTCGCGGCGACCCTGGCAATGGGGAAGCCCGTTGCTTTTGACGCGAGAGCCGAGGAGCGTGAGACACGCGGGTTCATCTCGATGACGATTAGCTTGCCGTTTTGCGGGTTGACGGCAAACTGGACATTGGAGCCGCCGGTTTCCACTCCAATCTCGCGCAGAACGGCAAGGGATGCGTCGCGCATGATTTGATATTCTTTGTCGGTGAGTGTCAGCGCTGGGGCAACTGTGATGGAATCACCGGTGTGGACGCCCATAGGGTCAACGTTTTCGATGGAACAAATGATAATGCAGTTGTCTGCTGTGTCGCGGACAACCTCCATTTCAAATTCCTTCCAGCCAAGAACACTTTCCTCGACCAAGACCTGGCTTGTGGGAGAGGCGTCGAGACCACCTTCAACAATTTCAAAATATTCTTCCTTGTTGTAGGCGATGCCGCCGCCGGTGCCACCGAGTGTGAATGAGGGACGGATGATTGCGGGAAGGCCGACGTGTTCGAGTGCCACCATGGCTTCGACGCGATCATGCGCCATTTTCGAGCGTGGTGTTGCAAGGCCGATGCGGTCCATGGCTTCACGAAATAACAGCCGGTCCTCGGCCATGTCGATGGCTTCGGCTTTAGCGCCGATCAGTTCGACCCCAAGAGCACTCAGAATCCCTTGTTTATCAAGTTCCAGGGCGGTGTTGAGGGCCGTCTGGCCGCCCATGGTTGGTAGCAGGGCGTCGGGGCGCTCCTCGGCGATAATCTTGGCGACAATGTCGGGAGTGATGGGTTCAATATATGTAGCATCTGCCAAATCCGGGTCGGTCATGATGGTGGCCGGGTTGGAGTTGACGAGGATGATACGGAAACCCTCCTCCTTTAAAGCCTTACATGCCTGGGTGCCTGAATAATCGAATTCGCAGGCCTGGCCAATAACGATTGGGCCAGCGCCGATGATGAGGATTGACTTGATGTCTGTACGTTTGGGCATATCGCGCGCGCGTTTTCTTTTCAGGCTTGCGGGCCTTTGGCAGGATAGCCGAGGTCCCAGCTTTAAAGGTTTCAGACGTTCGGTCTTAGAATTCGACAACGTCCATGGGCTTGAGGGAAACTGAAGTGCTAGGGTTTTTTACTTTGGTTTGGCGTATCTTCTTTGGCACCATCAGAGGTTGGAGCGGGTTTGGCGTCTTTTGGTGGCTCGATGACGATGTCTTTGGGATATGTGTAGTCTGCCTTAAAAAAAGCAAGGTCGGGTTTGCTGGCACGCGCGACAATGCTGCGAACGGGCAATTCGGTTTTTGGATCAATGTAGATGGTGCGTAAGATGACGGTTTCTGTTTTTGCACTATCTGAACCGCCTTGTTTGCCCTGATAAGCAAGAAGTGTGCGACCATCGACGTCGACTTGTCCCAAGCATTCATAGTCAAGCTTGTCTTTGGGGGGATCGATCACTGATGCCCCGAACTGTTTGTTGAGAGCTAGGGTATCGGCATCGCTCATCTGAACCCAGCCTAGTCCGGAATTGTGCCAGGCCCTTGTACCCACGAGAATGAGTTCCGACTTGTCTGTGCCTGTTGCAGACCTGACGGTCTGGTGCATCTTGTAGGGGAGCAGGTAATCGACGGTCATGAAGATGATGCCGCGGGCGGAGAGCTGCCGGGTCTTCATACGGAACGCAGCGGTTTCGCGCTGTTTGGCAAATGCGTCAGCCACATCCTGTTTGCAATCAGCCTGAGCCGGCATCACGCTGGCTAGCATGGCAACCAAGGCAACAGCCATCGTAGTTAAAAATGAAATACGCATCGTGTGTTCCTTAAATCGTTCTGGTGCCCATTGTTCGAGCTTGGTTCCTGCATAGCGGTTTGTCTGAGAAAGGATGTTTGCTCAAACCTTTTCGTTGCAATCCAACTTGAAGGATGAGGCAACCTTATTCAGGTGTTAGGGGTTTCTCCGATGTTGCCATTTTTGCTCCGCATGAGATCGACGAAGCGGTGAAAAAGGTAGTGACTGTCCTGTGGGCCCGGTGAAGCTTCGGGGTGATATTGAACCGAGAATATGGACTTATCCTTGACCGACAGACCGCAGTTGGTTTGGTCGAATAAAGATATATGGGTTTCTTCCACGCCTTCTGGAAGGCTCTCACGTGAGACCGTGAAGCCGTGATTCATGGATGTGATTTCAACTTTGCCCGTGGTGAAGTCCTTAACGGGATGGTTGGCGCCGTGGTGGCCTTGGTGCATTTTTTCTGTTTTGGCTCCAAGTGCCAGTGCCAGCATCTGGTGTCCCAGGCAGATGCCAAACATGGGTATATCGGCTTTGATGAGCTTTTGAATTTCTGGTACCGCGTATGCTGCGGTGGCAGCAGGATCGCCCGGACCGTTTGATAAAAATATACCGTCGGGTTTGTGGTCCATGACGTCTTGGGCGGTGGCCGTGGATGGCAGTACCGTTACGCGGCAACCAGCGTGCGTGAGGCAACGAAGGATGTTGCGTTTCAAACCATAGTCGATGGCAACAACATGGAAGGGGCTGTCGGTTGTGTGTTCGTAGCCATCTTTCCAGCTCCATCGTGTTTGGTCCCAAGTGTAGGTTTGTCCACAGGTTACCTCTGGCACAAGGTCGGTACCAGTCAGTCCCGGAGCCGCTTTGGCCATGGAGAGAAGATTTTGTTCGTCGAATTGTTCTGACGGTTGGTGGGAAATGACGGCATTTAGCATGCCGTTTTCACGAATTTTTGCGGTGAGAGCGCGGGTGTCAACGCCGGCAATGGCGATGATGCCGCGCGACTTTAACCAACTATTGAAGTGTTCCGCCGCGCGATAGTTTGACGGTTCGGTGATGGGAGCGCGAAGTACACAACCGCGCACGCGTGAGGTGGCGTGAAGATTAGAGGTTTCGCCATCTTCGTCGTTGACACCGACATTGCCAATATGGGGAAAAGTGAAAGTGATGATTTGTCCGACATAGGACGGGTCGGTGAGAACTTCCTGGTAGCCTGTCATCGCCGTGTTGAAGCAGACTTCTCCAATGTTGGTTCCGATTGCGCCAAGACCTAAGCCTTTAATGATGGTGCCATCGGCAAGCACGAGACGCGCCGACATGGGCACTTCTTGCCAGTCTTGGGGGGGATCTTGTGGTTGGGCGTCGCTCACAGTTCGCCTTGCTCCTGGATGTTAGGACCGAATTTTCTTTCAAGCGCCCGACCTGTGGGCGCGCCACTATTTACCGTAACCCTCGTTACCGTAATCCTCGTTCTGGTTCCAATTTTTAAAGATTCCTGAATGCGCGCGCGAAACTATGGCATGGCGGCCTGTGGGTCAAATATTCAACGCTGTTTGTGCTAATCGGGGTGTAAGCCTTAATCAACACTTGCGAAAGTGACGCTTGGGCACTAAACCGTCGCCCAAATCCCCTCGTTGCAGGTAATCTGTTGCGATTGCCGGTTTTCGGTTGCGGTCAACAGTTAAAAAACGAGCTAAGAATGCGTGAAGAGATCACCAAAGCTGTCAAGGAAGCAATGAAAGCCGGCGAGAAAAAACGCCTTTCTACATTGCGATTGATAAATGCAGCGATCAAAGATCGAGATATTGCTGCTCGGGTGGATTCTAAAGGCCGTGCCACTGGCAAAGAACACGTCGATGACGCTGAAATACTGGCTTTATTACAAAAGATGATCAAGCAGCGGCGCGAATCGGCTGAGATATACAAGACTGGTGGGCGCAAGGAGTTGGCCGAGGGGGAAGAGGCCGAGATTAAGATTATCCAAGAGTTCATGCCTGAGCAGATGAGCCTGGAGGAAACCACCCAAGCCGTTCAAAATTTGGTTGATGAATTAAACTGCAGCAGCCTCAAGGATATGGGCCGTGCCATGGCTGCCTTGAAGGAGCGTTACGCCGGGCGTATGGACTTTTCGAAAGCCTCAGCGATGATCAAGGAAAGGCTCAAGTAGTCCTTTTCCTGCTTCTTTTTTCAGACGCTAAGTTCGACTACAGCTGTGTTGTTTTTTCGTCTATTCACAGCTCTTTCACCCCGGCCCTGTGGATATCGGGGAAGAAAAGCTTTTTTGTCCGATTACTTCAGGTTGGCGCGGGCGACTCACATAACAACAAAGAACTTGATGCTCGTGCGGTTTGCCATTGGTCTGTCCATCACTTGTCAATTGTGGGAGCGCGGTTGGGGGGTACTCACTGGGTCATGGGTTGTTGGGGCATGGATTGTTGTGCCCGTTTGAAGCTTTAGGGCATGTCAGTTCATGATATGGAATTCAGGCTGCGTTGTATTAAGGCCGTGCTTTGGTGAAAACTGTTAGAGCGGTCACTATCTTTGGTGAAGCGGTTGCTAATTGGAACATCGCATTATGCGTTTTGGGCCACATCTTCTTGACGAGATTCGCGCCCGGCTTCCCGTGAGCCAGGTGGTTGCGCGCAAGGTTGCCTTGAAGAAACGCGGCCGTGAATTTGCTGGCCTTTCACCCTTTAAAACAGAAAAGACACCTTCTTTTTTTGTCAACGATCAGAAGGGTTTTTACCATTGTTTTGCCACCGGTGAGCATGGCGACATCTTCACATTTGTGATGAAGACCGAAGGACTTCAATTTCCTGAAGCGGTCGAGAGGCTGGCCTTAGAGGCTGGTGTTGAATTACCAAAAGCTTCAGCACAGGACGTGCAGATTGCCGATGAACGCGGGCGATTGTTACAGCTTGTTGAAGCGTCTGCAGTTTATTTTGAAGAGCAATTACGTTCTCCGCTTGGGCGAAATGCACGCGGGTATCTTGAAAAACGGGGGTTGAGCCCTGCTGTCATCAAGGCTTTTCGGATTGGATATGCGCCGGGTGGTCGTGTGGCTTTGATGCGTTTTTTGGAGTCGCGAGGCTATAGTCTCAAGGAGATGGCCCTTTCGGGAATGGTGATTTCGGGGCAAGACATCAAGACACCGTATGATCGGTTTCGTGATCGGATCATGTTTCCCATTATGGATTTGAAGGGCCGTACCATTGCCTTTGGTGGAAGAGCTCTGGATGCTTCACAACCGGCGAAATATTTGAACTCACCGGAGACACCACTGTTTCACAAAGGTCGTGTTTTATTTAATGCGCATGGTGCCAGATCCGATGCCTTTGAGAAGAAACGCATGATTGCGGTTGAAGGTTACATGGATGTGGTGGCGCTGTGGCAGGCGGGTTTTACAGAATGTGTTGCCCCTTTAGGAACTGCCATGACACCAGAACAAATTTCGCTTATGTGGCGGGTCACGCCTGAACCAATTTTATGTTTTGATGGTGATGCGGCCGGGCGCAAGGCCGCCTATCGTGCTGTTGATACGGCTTTGGCGCACTTAAAGGCGGGGGTGAGCCTTTCGTTTGCGTTTCTTCCCGATGGGCAGGATCCCGATGATGTCGTTCGTCAAAGTGGTGCTTCTAGTTTTGAGACGATTTTGGGACGCGCAAAGCCTCTGGTTGATGTTCTTTTTGAGCGTGAATGGAAGGCTGGTGAATGGACGACGCCGGAGCGGCGGGCACGTCTGGAACAGAACCTAAGGGCTCTTACTTCTCAGATCCAGGATCAGGGGGTGCGGACCCACTATGAAAGGGAAATCCGGTCCCGATTGTTTGAAATGTGGCGGGGGAGCGGTTCACTTCAGAAGGGTTCGGGAAAAAAAGGTTTTGGTAGAACCCAAACGGGTGCCGGTTCCGGTGGCGGCTTTTCTTATTTGGGGGGGCGGCCCCAATCTGCTGGGGGGGCTATGGGGATGGGTTATCGTCCACAAAACCAGCAGAGCAGGGGTGGTGGTGTGGCCACAGTGGTGGAACACGCCGCGGCCAGTGAAAGCCTTCGAAACAATCTTTTATCGAGCGTTAACGTGGGTGTACCTCCGCCAAGAGAGGCCTTGATCATAAAGACCTTGTTAAATCACCCTTGGTTAATCGATGATCATGCCGAGAGTATCGCCAATCTGAATTTCACCTCTAGTGCGGCAGGAAAGTTACGCGATGTGATACTTTCTGTCCATGCAATGGAGAATTCACTTGACAGATCGTCTCTGCGTTTCCATGTGGATCAGTTGGGCCATAGTGGCTTGGTCGACTTGGTTGCGCGCTCACAAACCCATCGCGGCGACAGATTTTCCGAGCCAAATGCCGAAATAATGGAAGTTGAAGCCGGATGGGCGGATTTAATCCGTCTTCACGAACAACATGTAGTGCTTCGTTAACCTGATTTATTCAACCATCAGTTTGCCGCCGCTTAAGTGGTGTGATCCACACCAATGCTTCAGAAGAAGCCCGCGCAGCACAAAAATGGATTTCAGGGAAGACGAGCAGATTTTGCTGAATGAGATGCGGGCTTGTCGTCGGAGTGCTTGAGGCATTCCGGTTAGATTTGACAAGTAAATTTAGCATACGAGATTAGGGTTTTTAAAGAACATGGCGAATGCGAAACGTGACGACCAGGCGGTTGCTGGATCTGACCAAGCTGAACGCGATAGTCCACTGCTCGATCTTTCCGATCAGGCGGTTAAACGCTTTATCAAGGCCGCAAAAACCCGCGGTTACGTGACATATGAAGCCTTGAACAAAGTGCTCCCCTCTGAGGAAGTCACATCGGATCAGATTGAAGATCTTTATGCCCAGCTTTCGGAGATGGGCATCAATGTTGTGGAGAACGACGAAGGCGAAGAGGGTTCTGAGGGAGAAGGTGGCGAGGGCGGCAAGGAACTCACAACCAAGCGCACCTCCACAGCAGTATCAACACGTTCCGAGCAGGCTGATCGCACGGACGATCCTGTGCGCATGTATTTGCGCGAAATGGGTACGGTTGAGCTTTTGTCGCGTGAAGGCGAAATTTCCATCGCCAAGCGCATTGAGGCCGGTCGCGAAGCGATGATCGCGGGTTTGTGTGAAAGCCCCTTGACGTTCCAGGCGATTATCATCTGGCGAGACCAACTTAACGATGGCCGGATTTTATTACGGGATATCATCGACCTGGAAGCAACTTATGTGGGGCCGGAAGGGAAAGTGATCCCGCCACCTGTCAACCCCACTCACAATGTGCAGCGTTTTGGTGCTGCTGCTGCGCAACAAACGGCTGGTGCGTCTTCGGAGGGAACTGTTTCTGCTCAGGCGGGGACTTCGGCTGAAGATGGCAAGAGCGTGAATCCAGAGGAGCAAGCCCCGAAAAAGGGTGGCATGGCTACGAATGGCGAAGGCTCGGGCGAATCTGAGAACGAAGAAGATGACGATGAATATGAAAACGCGCTCTCGCTGGCTGCAATGGAAGCCGAACTGAAGCCCAAGGTTCTTGCAACATTCGATAAAATCGCTGCGACCTACAAGAAGCTGCGCAAGCATCACGACAAGAAAATCGAGCAACAATTAGCCGGTGAACAGGGCTCACGCCAACAACAGCGGGCCTATGAAAAGTATCGCGACGAAATCATTAAGGATGTCAAAAGTCTCTCGTTGAACAACAACCGTATTGAGAGTCTTGTCGAGCAGCTTTACACCATCAACAAACGCCTTGTGGGCATGGAAGGGCGCTTGATGCGCCTTGCCGACAGTCAAGGTGTGCCGCGGCAATCCTTTATTGATGAGTATTTCGGCAACGAGCTTGATCAGGGCTGGCTCGACCGGATGGCCAAGAGCGGTAAGAACTGGGAAAAGTTCATCGAGAAAGAACGCGCTTCCATTGACCGCCTGCGCTCTGAAATTCATGATCTTGCGTCTGAGACAGGATTGGAAATTCCCGAGTTCCGCCGGATTGTCAAAGCGGTTCAAAAGGGCGAGAGGGAAGCGGCGGTTGCCAAGAAGGAAATGGTCGAAGCCAACCTGAGGTTGGTTATTTCCATTGCAAAGAAGTACACCAACCGAGGTTTGCAGTTCCTGGATCTCATTCAGGAAGGCAACATCGGCCTGATGAAGGCTGTCGATAAATTCGAGTATCGTCGTGGATACAAGTTCTCGACCTATGCCACTTGGTGGATCAGGCAGGCGATTACGCGCTCAATCGCGGATCAGGCGCGGACCATACGTATTCCTGTTCACATGATTGAGACGATCAATAAGATCGTGCGGACCAGCCGTCAGATGCTGCACGAGATCGGCCGTGAGCCAACACCTGAGGAGCTTTCTGAAAAGCTTGCGATGCCACTTGAAAAGGTTCGCAAGGTTTTGAAGATCGCCAAGGAACCCATCAGTTTGGAGACGCCTATTGGTGATGAGGAAGACAGTCACCTGGGAGATTTTATCGAGGACGCCAATGCAGTGTTGCCCATTGATGCGGCGATTCAGTCGAACCTACGTGAGACCACAACGCGCGTGCTGGCTTCTTTGACGCCTCGAGAAGAGCGGGTTCTTCGGATGCGGTTTGGGATCGGGATGAATACCGACCATACTTTGGAAGAAGTTGGTCAGCAGTTCTCGGTTACGCGTGAACGTATTCGACAGATTGAAGCCAAGGCGTTGCGCAAGCTCAAACATCCTTCGCGTTCACGTAAGCTGCGCAGCTTCCTGGATAACTAAAGTTCTCCAGGGTGCCTGTAACAGGGCTTAATCCCGAAGTTTGTCTTCGGGTTTTTTCAATTTTCAGCTGTTAGCGAGGCAGACCGGTGATGAGCGAAAATAGTGATGTATCTGGGTTGCAAAGAGCGCTGTGGGTGTTTCTTGGATACATGTTGATTGGCCCGTTTTTCGCCGGTCTTGCGGTGAGCATACTGATGGTTTTTCTGCCCTTGCTTGAGATTGGTGCGTTTTTACCTGAAAACCTGCCTTCGCTTGGAGCCTCGGCTTTGTCAACGTTTGTCTGGGCGGCTATTCCCTCAGCTTTGAGCGCATTAATCTTGATCTTTTTTGTTTTACGAGATGGTGGGTTCGGGTGGATCGTTGCGGCTGTGGTGGGTGTGCTCAGCTTCATGGCAGCCACCTTTTTGACGGACATGCCGTTTCGCGAACATATACCTATGATGGCGCTACTTTCGGGGTTGATCTCGATGGCGGTACGCGAGGCTTTAGTTAGCGGCAATATTATAAAATAGTTTTTTGTTATGAGACCTGTTTGCGCATCAAGACGATGTTCCTGGTGATAATTTCGCACGTGCAATTGAGGTCGACTGCAAGACATTTGAACGTTGCTTCTTTGTAGAAGACTACATGTGTTGGGTCTTTGCGGTAATGCCAATTTGCGAAACTTGTGTCGTCATCTTGAAAGCTGGTCATGATGGCGAGCCAACCACCTGGGCGAAGCAGGCTTTCCAAGCGAGCGTATTCTTTTGCTGGGAAATGGAAATGCTCGACGGCTTCTGTGCAGGTGATGAAGTCATAGGTTGCGTTTAAAGGGTTGTCGGGCCTGGGTGTGATGTTCCCTTTTGATAGGCGAGGTTTGGGGGGTGGGATCCGTTTGGGTGAAAAGAAGGGGTCAAAGAGTTCCATTTTGTGGCCGGCCTCGGTCATCATATGGGCCAGTGCGGGGCCTGGTCCGCAGCCGAAGTCAAGGCCACTGCTGTTTGCGTGCAGGCGGGAAAGCAACGGCTTTGTGAGCTTTGAAAGAAATTGCCGGTAACGGGGGTCGAAGATATTGTTTTCATGGGAGAGATAGTGCGAATATTCGCTTTGGCGGTCTGGAAGATGATTTGAGGCGACATAGGTTGCTTCACATCGCTTACAGCGAATATATGCTTTTTGTTCAATAACCATGAATGGGTGGTTGGTACCCTTGGCAAGGCAGACGCGGCAAATATCTACATCTTCGATGTTGTGCACCTAGAGTTTGGGAGTTCTTCGATCTGTCAGGGTGTTACTTTCAAGTCTAACGTTTTTTTGGTGTGGAATATGGCGCTGGGGTGGTTGGTGATGGGAGCCGCTCTTGACGGGGCGGGCAAACGCTTGCAGGAACAAGTCATGAGTGATGATCGCATTGTTACACCAGAGCGAAAAGAGCACGAGTCCTTCGAGCAGAATATCCGTCCGCAATCTCTTGATGAGTTTGTGGGGCAAGCGCAGGCGCGCGCCAACTTGAAGGTGTTTATTCAGGCTGCGCGTTCGCGTGGGGATGCGCTCGATCATGTGTTGTTTGCCGGGCCACCTGGACTTGGCAAGACTACGCTGGCGCAGATTATGTCCAATGAGCTTGGTGTCGGTTTTCGCGCCACCTCGGGGCCGGTGATCTCTAAAGCTGGTGATCTGGCGGCTTTGTTGACGAACCTTGAAGAGCGGGATGTTTTGTTCATTGACGAGATCCATCGTCTCAGCCCGGCTGTGGAAGAGATTCTTTATCCGGCCATGGAAGACTTTCAGCTTGATTTGATTATTGGTGAGGGGCCTGCGGCTCGATCTGTGCGCATAGATCTTGCCAAGTTCACGCTTGTTGGTGCGACGACACGATCGGGGCTTTTAACGACGCCTTTGCGTGATCGATTTGGAATTCCCGTACGTTTGAATTTTTATTCGGTGGAGGAGTTGCAACAGGTTGTTGAGCGTGGGGCGCGCGTTTTGGGGGCTCCGGTGATGCCTGATGGGGCACAGGAAATTGCGCGCAGGGCTCGAGGAACGCCGCGAATTGCTGGGAGGCTCTTGCGAAGAGTGCGGGATTTTGCAGCGGTGGAAGGGGCTTTGCAGATAACGGCTGAAGTTGCCGACCGGGCGCTGGGGAAGTTGGAAGTGGACAATGAGGGGTTAGATTCTCTCGACCACCGCTATCTGGATTGTATTGTTAAAAACTATGATGGCGGGCCTGTGGGGATTGAAACGCTTGCTGCGGCACTTTCTGAGCCTCGTGATGCGCTTGAAGATATTGTTGAGCCTTACCTACTGCAGCAGGGGTTTGTGTCGCGCACACCGCGCGGGCGGATGCTGACACTGAAGGCCTACCGTCATTTGGGATTGAGCGGACCCGCACGGGAAAGTGCGCCGGAGTTGTCACTATTTCAAGAAGATGAAGACAGGGACGATTAGGGACGATTGTTGATTAAGGTGGATGTTGGGTGCGGGTTCCAGGGGTCACGGCGTTTGTGGGGTGACTTCTAGCCCTTCTTGAGGACGAGTGTCAGTCCGACAAGGGTTTCGTGATTGAACTGAATTTCAGCGACCTGTTTTCCTTTCAGATGTAATAACTGCATGGTGGCCTGCAGGAATGTCCCCTTAATGCGGACCAGAAGCCCGTCTTTAATTGCACGACCGCTCAACTCACCTTTCATTTCATAGATGGTTTCGTGCCAGGTGCCGCTGATATTTTCTCCGTCTTGATGAATTACGCTTTTGACTTCGATTTTACCGCCTGCCGAGGCACAACGTATGTTTTGCTTTAGTTGGCTGCTGTCTTCACTCAAGAAGTACGTTACGCGACATTTGACTATGTCCACCTTGCCGCCTTTGGAATACATGCGGCCTTCTCCCACCCATCTTCCGGGAAAGGATTTGAATAACTCTGCTAGATCGACTTTTTCTGAAGACTGAATAGTTGTTGCGAGGTCTTGGATAGGTTCCTTGTGTTCGAGGTCGTTTTGTTTCTGAGTGTCAGCCCAGGATAAGGGGGCAAGGAAGGTGAACACGATGAGGAACAAGCTGGAGGCAAAAAGCAAACGTGAGAAAAGCAAGAGAGTTACTCCGCGGTACACTGAAAAAGAACTGGCATCATTCTCGGCAAAGTGATCTTGAAGTCTTCTGACTTGTTTATCCAGGCGCGGTTCGTTGTGCAAATGAGACGTTGCAAGAAAAGGCGTTCTTCAACAGGCATTCTGCTTATTGAGTCTGCTGGTCAGAGATATGTCTTTTTTAATCCTGTGATATGACAGGTTGAGGTTGCCTTCTCTTGAAGAGAAAACTCGGGAAAACTTTTTGTTAAATGGTTCTATTTTGGCAATCAGATCGTGATTGCTAGGATCAATTGTCTTCGGGAAGGTATCCGCTACAGACATCTTTGATGCGGTTGTCAAAACCGACCATACTGCAGACTTCTTCTTTCTTGGAAGGGTTTTGGCGAATGGCTTTAGCGGAGACACGGATACCGAATTCGTGTGCGACGGAGGCCAAGTGTTGGTCCTGACAATAGGGCGTGGAGATACTTCGGGCACCCTTGCTGACTTGAAAAGAACCGTTGCATTTTATTTTGGCATGGGATGGCTGGCTGAGAAAAGCCGGGGCGATCAGTCCTACGGTCATGTAAAGGGTCGTCTCTTTAAGAAGTTTCATTTTGTTATCCTAGGTTGCCGCCATGTTTGATGGGCCAGAAGGGTTTTTGTCTGGGACAAAGGAAAGCAAAAGTCTTGAAGACTAAGTTTTGTGTTTAAAGTTGGTGTATTGAAACTTCGTATAGGGACGGGAAATTGCCGTTATTGACCGTCATCCCAGTTTTGTTTGCGCAACCGCCTTTCTGCCTCCAAATTTATCCGCGGCTGTTATCCAAGCGAAGTTTGGCTTAACCATTTTGCGAGAGATAGATATGGGAGCTACAAAGCTAAATTCAACAGCCTGTCAGTGTAGGAAGAGATTTGTCGATGATTTCACGTAGAACGCTTTTGAAGGGATTTCTGGCTTTAACGGCGGGCGGAGTGAGTTTGGGAGGTTATAGCTTTGCTGAGCCGTTTAGGTTGAAGATGACGAATTACAAATTCACTCCGAAGAACTGGCCGCGTGATTTGAAACTGAAGATGGTTGTTCTTGCTGATATTCACGCATGTGAACCCTGGATGGGTATTGAAAAGATTCGACGGATTGTTGCGCGCGTGAATGCCATGTCGCCGGACGTTGTGTTGCTGCTTGGCGATTTTGTGGCCAGTAACGGTATTCAGAGATATGGGCGCAAGATCGAATATGGAGTTTGGGCTGATGCGCTTTCAAAGCTTCAGGCTTCTTTAGGGGTTCACGCAGTCATGGGCAATCACGATTGGTGGGACGATCCGTCGTTGGTGGCCGCGCGCGCGGGGATACCACGTGCATCAAAGGAGTTGTCTGCCAGGGGGGTCAATGTCTTGGAAAACGACTGCGTGCGACTTGTGCACGAAGGCCAGCCTGTTTGGTTGGCGGGGCTGGGTTCACAGACAGCGTTCTGGCTGACAAGGCGGGAAAGAAAGGCAAATGGCGGTTGGGGCTATATCGGCACCGATGACCTGGCGGGCACGCTGGACAAGATCACTGATGATGCACCGGTGATTTTGATGGCGCATGAACCTGATATTTTTCCCAAAGTTCCTGACAGAGTGTCTGTGACGTTAAGTGGTCATACGCATGGGGGGCAGATTAGACTGTTTGGCCGCTCACCTGTGGTTCCCTCGAAATATGGCAATCGATACGCTTATGGACATGTAAAGGAGAATGGCCGCAACCTTATTGTTTCGGGAGGGCTTGGTTGTTCCATACTTCCTGTTCGCTTTGGTGTTCCGCCGGAAATCGTTTCGGTAGAGATGGGATAAGTTGGGCTGGGACAACTGGGGAAATATGCGCTGGGAGACTATGAGCCTTCCTGGGATGGTGTTGAGTTGCTGTGGTTTTGTATTCTGGTGCACAAGGTCTTGCTAAAATTCAATGAACGAAAAGATTGATCGAATATGACAACGCGTGAGTGGCCGGACCTGGCCGGTCGGATTATTGAGTTTGATGACAGCGAATCAAGTTCAAACAAACAGGTGCGTGGGCAGGCTGCTCGTGTTTCTCGTGGGCATGTGCTTCCGGTGCGTGTCTATTTCGAGGATACGGATTTTTCGGGTCTCGTTTATCACGGTTCCTATGTGCGCTGGTGTGAACGAGGGCGCTCAGATTTTTTGAGATTGCTTGGCACTGACCACCGTCAGCTGATCGATGGATCGAGCAAAACAGAGCCGGCAGCTTTCGTTGTGCGCCATATGAGTTTTGATTTTCGTCGTCCCGCCCGGATTGATGAAATTTTGGAAGTGATAACCAAGGTTGTCGAGATCGGGGCAGCGAGTTTGACATTGGAACAGACGATTACCTGTGAGGGGAAAGTCTTGGTTGTGGGGACAGTCACAGTGGTTCTTGTTTCAATGACGGGTAAGCCGATGCGGATTTCGCAGGCGGTTCGTGAGTCTTTTGCGCGTGCATCTGCCAAGTGAGGCGGATTTTTGGAGTGATAACATACTCCATTGGATCTAGCTTTCATGTGACAATGGATTCGCATGTCATTTGTTGCATCCTTGGTGGGGAAAGATGTGTGTTTTGAGGGCCGTTGAGCTGTAAACAGGCCCTTGTTTGGCCAAATTGACACGCGACGGTGCCGCCGGGGAATGGATATAAGATCAAGATGATGATGATTCGGGACGTTAGCCGGCACAATTGAATCAAGCGCTGGGAAGCCAGAATTCAGGGTCTTGGTTTGTGAGTGCTTGCGCTTTTGACTTTGAGCGCTCGTTCTTTAGGCGGGAAAAATTCGGACAACCACATGAATCCAAGTGATTTGACGTCACAGACACTCGCGCCAACAGCTCACCAGGGTCTGTCATTCTTAAAGCTGTTTTTAGAAGCTGATATTGTCGTCCAGGCGGTCATGCTTGGGCTGTTTATCGCTTCTTTGTGGTCGTGGGCGATTATTGTCGAAAAGTTTTTCATGTTTCGCAAAGCGCGCCGCGAGGTGGACCGTTTTGAGCAGGCTTTTTGGTCGGGGCAGTCGCTGGATGAGCTCTATTCGAGTCTTGCCAGTGGTCATACCATGACCATGGCCGCTTTGTTTGTGGCGGCGATGCGCGAATGGAAACGCTCCGTTGATGGCAACATACGATCTTTGGGCGGAATACAATTGCGCGTTGAAAAGGTGATGGACGTTACCATCGGGCGCGAAATGGAACGTTTGG
Source organism: Alphaproteobacteria bacterium (assembly GCA_024275435.1). Lineage (GTDB taxonomy): Bacteria > Pseudomonadota > Alphaproteobacteria > Rhizobiales > Hyphomicrobiaceae > JAJRZC01. The sequence goes on along the minus strand of JAJRZC010000147.1, from coordinate 6,601 downwards.
ATCGCCGTTTGCTATTTTTGGCAACGGTTGGCGCTACGGCGCCATTTGTGGGGTTGTTTGGGACCGTTTGGGGCATCATGAACAGTTTCCAGGCCATTGCTATTTCGAAAAACACCAATCTTGCGGTTGTGGCTCCGGGTATTGCAGAAGCCTTGTTTGCGACCGCCATCGGACTTCTGGCGGCTATTCCGGCGGTTATTTTTTACAACAAATTCTCCTCAGATTCTGCGCGTATTGGGCAAAGGCTGGAAGCTTTTGCCGACGAGTTTGCCGCGATTGTCTCTCGTCAGATTGATGCCGGTGGATGATGCATATCTAAATGGCACAATGGCGTAATCAAGCGAAAGGACGACGCTGAATATGGGCGCTAGCATTAAAGCCAGTGGTGGAATCCACAGACGGCGGCGTGGACGTGGCTCTCATGCGCCGATCGCCGAGATCAATGTCACACCGTTTGTCGATGTTATGCTGGTTTTGTTGATCATTTTCATGGTTGCGGCGCCAATGCTTCAGGTAGGTGTGCCCATTGAACTACCCAATGCTGATGGCAAGCAGCTCAAGGCTGAGACCAACAAAGAGCCTTTGGCGATATCTGTTCAAAAGGGCGGAGATGTCTATATCGGTGAAACCAAGGTGTCCTTGGATGAGATGGTCACAAAACTAAAAGGAATCGCTGCAAATGGTTTTGATGAGACCATTTATGTTCGAGGTGATTCGGGTGTTGATTACGGTGTTGTGATGCGGGTTATGGGACGAATCACTGCCGCAGGCTTTAAGAAGATCTCGTTGGTTACCGCTGGAGAGAAGGATCGCTGATATGGGAAGCCTGAATGATGAAGCCGATCTTTCCAGGTTGTTCATGCTTGGTCTTGTGGCCGAGCGGTGGTCTTTGCACGTTGATTTAGCTTTTAAGAAGAGCTGAGAAGGAGGTGTCTGGTGTACACGGGGCTGTTCGTCTCGTTGATCCTGCATGTAGGCATCCTGGCATGGGCATTTGTTTCCATACAGTCGACGTCTCAACTAGACTTGCCTGATGTCGCGACTATTGAAGCTGAAATTATTACCATTGATGAATTTACGCGCTTGAAGAAGGGCGACCCGGAGGCAAAAAAACTGGAGGCCAAGGCGAAGGAAAAACCAGAGCCTCAGGTGTCGAAAAAAGAAGCTCCGAAACCGAAACCAGAGGTGGCACCTCCGCCGCCTGCTGAGCAAATGCCTCCACCGCCGAAAGAAACGGCTGAGAAAGATAAACCCGAGCCGACCCCTCCGGTTGAGCCCAAGTCTGATCCCATTGCCGATAAGCTTGCAGCACTTACGCCTCCACCTCCGCCCGCCCCTAATGTGGAGGAAAAGAAAAGACTGGAAGAAGAGCGAAAAAAGAAGGCTAAGGAAGAGGCAAAAAAGAAAGCAGCTGAAAAAAAACGCAAGGCAAAGGAAGCTGCCAAGCGGCGTGAGAGGGAAAAGAAGCGCAAGGCAAAAGCCAAGAAAAAGGATTTCGCCAAATCAATGAAGGCGTTACTCGATAAAACGCCGGAAAAACGCGGTGCGCCACGTTCCAGTACCGAGCCGGAAAATCCTACGGATTATGAAGGTCCTACGGCTGGTGAGCGTGAGGGGCAAGGGACCCAGTTGACGGCGCGGGAAGAGGATCTCCTCAAAGGGCAGATCAGTGCGCAGCTTCGTAGTTGTTGGCGACTTCCAGGCGGTGGGGGGGGCACGCATATGCCGGTTGTCACCTTGAAATGGACATTACGCCCCGATGGGACGCTAAATTCTGCTCCACGTGTTCAAGGTGGCAGTTCTGACCCTGCCTTCAGGATTGCCACGGAAAGTGCCATAAGGGCCGTTACGCAGTGCGCACCTTTTGATTTGCCTCCCAAGTATTACACGTCATGGAAGACGATTATCTGGGACTTCGATCCGCGGCAAATGCTGTGAGCCGTTAACGTTCGAGCGGATTGTCGTTTTTGTTAAAGCTAAAAAGGATGGAATATCTTGAGAGTGTCAAACCTCTGTCCAGACCAGAACTTGAACGGACCGTTTGTTTGCAAACGGTCTGACAAGACATCCGTGATGGTTGCTATTCATCGTATGGGTGTGTTCGTTTTGGTCGTGCTGGCAAGCGTTTTCTTGAGCTTTTTTGTTTTGCCCGCAACGGTTCATGCCCAGGGTGCTGCAACGGCTGGTGGCGGGGGAGGGCTTCGTGGCACACAAAGGCAGGGAACGATCGCGCCGATTCCCATTGCAATTCCAGTTTTTCTTGGCGTCGACCCTCAGATCGCACGTGAAATTACCCGCGTGGTATCTGATGATCTTCGGGGGTCGGGGCTATTTGATACGCTTGATCCAAACTCATTTCTGGAACAGATCAGCGACCTGAATAAGCCGCCACGTTTTCCCGATTGGCGTGCTGTTCGCGCAGACGCCCTCGTGGTTGGGCGGGTGGTGCCAACCAATGATGGGCGTTTGACAGCTGAATTCCGGCTTTGGGATGTGGCGACGGGAAAACAACTGGCCGGTCAGAGGTTCACTTCTTCTCGCGAGAATCGCCGCCGTATCGGACATATTCTCGCTGATCAGATTTATGAGCGTCTCACAGGCGAAAAGGGGTATTTTGATACTCGCGTTGTGTTTGTGGACGAAACTGGAGCGCGCGGCAAACGAACAAAGCGATTGGCGATCATGGATCAGGACGGACATAATGTTCGGTTGCTGACGAAAGGCAATGAGCTGGTTTTGACACCAAGGTTCTCGCCTTCTAGTCAGGAAATTGCGTTTATGTCCTACTCAGGTGGGCAACCTCGAGTTTATTTGATGAACTTATCGACAGGAGCCCGCCAGATTGTTGGTGATTTTCCTTCCATGACTTTCTCGCCGCGGTTTTCACCGGATGGTCAGAAAATTATCATGAGCCTTCAGGAAGGTGGCGGCTCCAGCATTTTCGAGATGGATTTGCGTACCCGGCAAAAAAGAAGACTGACAAATGTACCGGGGGCCATTGATACTGGGCCTTCTTATGATCCACAGGGCACCCGGATTGTGTTTGAGTCTGACCGCCAGGGGACTCAGCAGCTCTATGTGGTGAATTCGGATGGTTCCGGGGTTCGCAGAATCAGTTTTGGGAATGGCCGCTACTCAACGCCTGTGTGGTCTCCACGAGGCGATTATATCGCCTTTACCAAGCAACTCATGGGGCGCTTTTTGATTGGTGTGATGCGCCCGGATGGCTCTGGAGAGCGTATTTTAAGCGAAGGTTTCCACAACGAGGGTCCAACATGGGCGCCAAACGGGCGTGTTTTGATGTTTTTCCGTGAAAGTCAGGGGCCGAATGGCGGGCCGAGGATACACTCCGTTGATATTACTGGATATAATGAGCGTCTTGTGCCGACTCCATCGTTTGCTTCGGATCCGGCCTGGTCGCCAATCCAGAAATGAGACAGTCTTTAACCCTCGTTTAACTGCTCACATGTTTTATTGATACATCCCCGTTTATCCGGGGAATTGAGATTTATGCGTAACCTCAATGCCTTGAGCGTTTGTATGGCATCTCTCACGGGTTGGGGCCCAAAATTGTTGCAGTGGTATTTTCGCATCAAGAACATGGAAATGGGGTTCGAAAGTGCCCTCATAGCTTGATCGTAATGCGCAGCAACGTTACCCAAGGTGACGGCAAGTGCCGATGAAGCATCAGGAGAAGAACCATGCAGGGTGTTAAGGGGCTGATTGTGATTTCGGCTGTTGTGTCGGCAATCGCGCTGGGCGCATGCCGCCGCGAAGTACCTCATGAGCCTATGAAACTGGGTGCCGACGTTCCGGTTGCCAGTGAAGTGGCTCGCTAAGATTGGCAATTTTGCCAAGGTTAAACTTGACTGACTATAGATAAACTAGGAGATAGTACTATGAAGGGCGCAATCGTAATCGCCGCTGTTGTTGCAGCTGTTGCACTTGGTGCATGCCGTCGTGAAGTTCCTCACGAGCCAATGAAACTTGGTGCTGATGTTCCTGCAGCAACTGAAGTTGCTCGCTAAGAACTGACAGCGGTTTCTTCCCGGGTTTTTACTCAGGAAAACCTCTATAAAAGTCGGGTCGCAACACCTTTTGGGTGAGGCGGCCCGGCTTTTTATTTGGAAAACTTCAGGTGGCCTGTGAGATGAGTGCCGAGGGCTGTGGCTGTCTATTTTCCGGGCTGAAGGTCCATTTTGTATCTGATTAGACGTATATGATGTTGATCGCACGTTTATTTGTTGATTCTACCAAATGGTGTCTGCAAACGGTCATAATTTCGTACGAAGCCGAGAGTAGATCCCGCTAACCGATTGTAGGCTGAAGGTTTTATCGGTGGCGTTGTTTAGCCTTTTAGTGGGGTTACCATTGATCTGACCTTTCAAGGCTTCGCTGTCTTTCAAGGCTTCGCTGTGTTGGGCCAAATAGATGCCAGTGATCATCGTAAGTGAACTTTTGGTATTTTGAGCTGCCAACATGCTGGCGAATCGGCGAGATTAAATGATGCCTATTGAATGTCGAGGGCATTCAATCTGACTGAGAATGAGGACTTTAACCTATGGCACGTCCGACATTGATGAGAAGCACGAGTCGTATTGCCGGCCTTTTGCTGGTTGGATTTTCGACTCTGATGCTGCAGGCGTGTGCGGGTAATCAAAACTCACCGGGAAGTGCGCAGCTTACGGGTGCTAATGGTTCAGGATCAGTACGCCCTGGGACACAACGTGATTTCACCGTCAATGTTGGTGATATTGTTTATTTTACAACGGATAGCTCTGATATCTCTGCTGAGGCCAACCAGACACTGCAAAAACAGGTTCAGTGGCTGAAACAGTATCCTCAATTCACAGTGACCATCGAGGGGCATGCAGATGAGCGCGGGACGCGAGAATACAATATTGCCCTTGGTGCGCGGCGCGCGTCGGCTGTTCGCAAGTTTCTCATTGGTCGTGGCGTGAATGGATCGCGTATCCGCACTATATCTTATGGAAAAGAACGACTTGTCGCCGTTTGTAATGATGTTTCGTGCTGGTCGCAGAATCGCCGGGCGCAGACAGTTCTTAATAGTCGTGTGGCGCGTAAAAAACGTTAAGCTACAGGCGTTGCAGGTTTTCGGCCATAAGCATTTTAACGAATATGCTCAAAGTATTTTACGCATGCGGTGTATTCTGGTTTGTGGCGGAGTCTGTTCAACTCAAATTTTAGCCGCAAAGACATAGCTATAGTGGGCGGGAGTTAGCCCTGGTTTTGATGCGTTGGTTTTCTTCGCACCTTGGATATGGCTTGGCGTACAATGTCTTTTTGTGATGAAACATTTCTTTCTTGCCGGTGGCACAATGGTGGTACAACGCTCGCGGGCTTTTCGGCGTTTGTGGCCATGGGCGTCTTGCTGTTTGTGACGACACCTGTTGTGCAAGCTGGCGATGAAATGAGACCCTCAACCGATAATTATCAGTCCCAGGCGAGTTCTGCTGAACCATTTCATATTGGGACTTTTCGCACCAAACCGAAAGATCGGCATGCGGAGCTGGAAAAGTCTTCTGTTGCTCCTCCTGCTACTTCCGCTCGGGTTTCTCGGGGGTATACCTCTGCCGCTCTACTGGCGGCTGCTCTTGAAGATTTGAAGGCCAACAGAGAGAAGTCTGCGCGGCGGCATCTTGAATTGCTGGTGGTGCGCTATCCCAACAGTTTAGAGGCTTCTCGTGCACGGCGTCATCTTGGCCGGCTTTATGCCGCCGTTGAGCCGGAGGAATCGCAAAGTGATTTCGGTGATTCCAAAGGGAAGATGATGGTGTCTGTAGAAGCTACTCAAACATCACTAGATAGCGATGCCGACAGCGGATCACTCAAACCCCCGCCGGTGAATGATCCGTTAAGCCGGGCCCTAGGTCTTGCTGTTGGTGATCGTGTGTTTTTTGCCCCGGGAAGTGCTGAGCTTGGATCGAAGGCTGGGAGAATTCTTCGCAGTCAGGCCCAGTGGTTAAGTCGCCGCCCTAGCCTGAAGGTTCTAGTTTCGGGATATGCGGATGAACCAGGTGGTGTCGGGCATAATTTCATGCTTTCACAAAAACGCGCCGAATCCGTCAAAGACCGGCTTATTAAGGAAGGCATTGCTGAAAACCGAATTCAGATCATCGCATTTGGGCGTAGTTCACCAATTGCGAAGTGTGCTAAGCCTGTGTGTGCTGCGCAAAATCGTCGAGCGGTAACATTTGTTTTGCAGGGACCATCTTCTCATGCGGGTTTGAAGGTGGATGGCCGGAAGGCTGAATAGGGAATTTGCCTTCAAACCGATACGCCCAAATGGATACGGTTAAAAGAAAACTGTGTTCGTTGGGCTTTTCTGCTGGATTTTGCCTTAGTTGCTGAGGTCTTGTCGTGGTGGAAACGGGAACAAGCATACCAATCTATTTGGACGTTTGTAATGTTACGCGCTAAAAAGCTTCTAGGCTGTGGTTGTGCGGAGAGACCATAACTTTTCGCGAGATATAATATTTCACCAGGACACGTTTAACGAATGACTCGTATAATCCACCTTGATGCACAGAGCGGCGCGGCAGTGCGGCTGGCAATGTTTTTTTCGACTTTGTTGCTGGTT
>JAJRZC010000146.1 GCA_024275435.1 Alphaproteobacteria bacterium | reverse complement strand
CACGTCGATGATGTGCGTGTCTATGCGGGTTGTTTGACGGGACGGCGGGATTGGCCCCATGGGCGTGCAGAAAAGGTCAGCGGGGCTGTGTTGGAGAATTGTGTTTCACATATGGAACTTGAAGTGGTCTCGGTTGAAGACGATCCTCAGCGCCCCAGATTTGTTTGCAAAACGGTGTGTGAGGTTTCGCATAAACCGTGGGCGGGGTTTAATCGGGCCCAGGCGGCCGTGTTGGAGTGTGCGGTGCTGGTGTCGCGATTAAATATGTTGCCGCGCGAAAAGGTTGAATCAGAACTTGTTTATCTTGAGATCGCCATTTCCAAAACGGCGGGGCCACGTGAAGAGGAAGCCTGGGGTTGGTTGATGGAGAAGATTGATTCGTGGCGTGCGAACCTGGAAGCTTGAGGAGGCAAAAAAGGGATTGCGCTTTTGTAGGGGGAAGTGAAGAACGCCTGAGAGTATTTTTTAAGGCTTAAATAACAGTGCGACGGCGGCGGCAGGGGCATTGCAGGTCAGCGCTTGCTGGATATCCGGGTTCGGTGCTATCAGCGCTCCAAAGGTTTTGCATTCAAAAGAAAGCCGCTTGGCAATGTTTGAGACAATTGGGCCGCCGATTCCTGCAGTGATGATCATCGATTTTTCTAATTGAGGGTTTGCTGAGAGGACCTGAAATAAGCCCTCTTCTATGGAATTTTGTTGTTCGTGGGCGATGAACTGGGCGGTGGCCTTCCAGGTGGGTACGCTGGAGGGACTGTCTTGAGGGTTGGATAATAGCTCTGCGGTTTCGCGTCCCATCATGCGTGCCAGTCGCGCCAAGCTCTCCCCTTGTGATTTGCCACGCCCATCGGCCGTGTCGTGGAGGGCGACCCCTTGGGGAAGCTCGCCCAGCAGGCGATAGATGTCGGCCATGGTGGCCAAGTATTCACGCGCGAGGGTTTGCCAGTGGCCTTTGAAAGGGACTCGGTTGGTGACGGCCATGACGGCGGTGCGAGTTAAACCGGTGTAGACCAGCTCTCCTGTTTGCTGACGCTCAGAGTCGCTCAAGCCGCGTGGGACGGGTTTACCGTTTTCAATGGGGATAATGTCAGTTGTTGTGGAGCCCATATCGATCAGTACGGCGTTTGGGGCATGTTTGGCGACGGCCAGAGCGGTGGCTAGAAAGTTTGTTGAGCCTACAGCCGCGTGATTTTTCTTGGCGTCTTGGTCTGTTCCAAAGCCGTGGTGGGCTATCCAGTAGAGGGCTTTGTCGCCAAACTCCTTATTCAGGCGATCGACCAGTGTGATGACGCCCTGTTGGCGTGTATCAAACAGGTCGGAGAGTTCGCCGGTCATTGTAATGGCGATATGGTCAGCTTTTTTTGTCTGATCCTTGATCAGCAGCAGGGCTTGATCAAGTTGGTTGGCCCCTTTCCACAGTGGACACAGGTGTTGGTGTGCGCTTGTGAACCGTTCATTCTCCAGCACTGCGACTTTCAAGTGAGCACCGCCCACATCCAGACCGACTATGGTTGTCATCAAAATTTCCTGGTGAACTGTACCTTAGTGGGGGCATGATCTTCTGGCCACCACTATCATAAATGGAGGCTATCAGGGATAGCTTCACGGAAGAAAGAGGAAAAGGGTTTGAAGGTTATTCCGGTAATTGATGTGCGCGGTGGGGTTGCGGTTGCGGCACGGCTTGGCGATCGCGCCAATTATAAACCGCTTTCTACGCCGCTGGCGTCTGGCAGCGATCCGGTGGCCATTGCGCGTGGTTTGCTGGAGCTTTTTCCGTTTGAGACGATCTATGTGGCTGATCTTGATGCCATTGAGGGACGAGGGGGCAATGGTGAGCTTATAGATCGCCTTCGCGAGGCTGTCCCAGGAGTTAAGTTGTGGATTGATAGCGGGATGGCGTCGGTTAAGGCGGCAGGAAAGCTCTTGGAGCGCTCAAAGGTCTGTGTCGTTGTGGGTTCTGAAAGTGTGACGTCGCTGCGGGCGGCGGAATCATTGTTTCGACTTGCGCCCAATCACAGCGTGATTTCGCTTGATCTGGATGGGGAGGGGTTTATTGGCCCTTACGAATTGTTGACAAGCCCTCAAGTTTGGCCGCGCTCGGTCATTGCCATGTCCATTGCCTGTGTGGGTAGTGGTGATGGGCCGGCGTTGGAATATGTGAGAGATATTTGCAAGCTGGGGGGGCAGCAGCGGCATGTCTATGCAGCCGGTGGGATCCGGGATGTTGCAGATTGTGAGGCGGCTTGTGAAGCGGGGGCTTATGGCGTGCTTATTGCCACGGCTTTGCACAGTGAAAAAATCAAGGCCGACGATCTTGGGGTGATCGCCGGCCTGTGAAGTTTTTGAGTAGAAGGTTGGGGACTGGGTTTGGCAGCTTTCCCTCGTCTGCCAAAACCTAGTTCAGCCGCGCCAACGGCCTGAAAGCAAATTACCCAATCGCTGTAGCAGACCTCCCTTCAAGGGAGGGGAAGTGTCATCACCCTGCCCAGGACGGTTTCCGCTTCAACCTTGCGCACCGAACGGGTGGGATGCACTGTCGCGCTGAGCTGTCGCTTCAGCAGCAGTTGGCTTACCAGCGATGGCACGCTCAAGAGCTTCTTTCACGGCGCGGTAGTTGTAATCCTGGATCTTGGCGTCGTCAGCAGCTTCCCAGTGAATGAACACACCAACGCAGATGAAAAGATCATCAGCTTCGTCAGCAGGGATGATGCCTTCAGCGACAGAGTCCTGAACTGCTTTGGCGACACCGTACTGTGCTGGGCCAAACATCTGAACGGCCTGACGGGCGTCTTTGATGGTGACTTTGTTGAACATCACAGTGTTTGGCTTACAAGGCAGGTTTGGTGCAATAACAGCAAGAAGGGACGTGAAGCCATCCTTGTTGTTTGTGAGGCTGTTGCAGAAAGCAGTTTCAGCTGCCGAGTTGCGTGGGCCGATGATGAGGTCGATGTGAGCAACTTCGTTGCCGTCGCCAACAAGTGATTCACCGAGCATGACTTTAGTGATTTTTGCCATGAAGGAATTCCTCCGAAAGTTTAGGGTTTAGACCCGGCTGACCACGGAATCGCCGGGTAAGCGCTGGTCTTTTTGGACCAATTACTATCCTAGTTGGCAGCGTACGAAGGCTTTTACTCCGAACCGGTTGGCCAGATAGCAGCGTGCCCGAGTCATCGATCTGTGATGACGAGATCGAGCAAATTAGACTCGATGTACCGACTCCACGGATCTGTTCGGGTAACGGCGCTAAATAACGACAAGCTGGGCAAATGTACAAGGGCTTTTCATGGGCAATTTTCAGGCGAGTGAATTGTCTTTGATCTATGTCGCCGCCAGAGGGCCTCGCTGTGGGAGAAATTTACCGTGATTAAGGATGTTTTGGGGGGGTGAAACACTCAGATTGCAGTGCAATGAATTTATAAAATGCTGCTATTTTTCATGGGCGTAGGCGCTTATTTTAAAGCGATTAAGCAAAGATTTGCTGAGAAGGTCGGCAAAAAGCGTCGCGACCACCATGTCTGCGGTGGTTCCTGGATTAAGCTCGCGATGTTTTAGCCATGTGTCGAATTCTATCAAAGAATCAAATGTATCAGGCCGGGTTAGTGGCGACCATAATTGGGTGCGGCGAAGCGCCTCGTTTTGAACTTCTAAGGCGGTTTCATTGCCATGCTTGCGCCGGATATGGCTGTCTGGGAACTTAGCCAGGTAGCTCATGTGCAGAGTCGTTATGGCAAATGCCTCATCGCAATTTTCTAATTTGGCGAGTTTTTTTGCGGATTCCAGGGTGGGTATGCCGAAATCAAAGATATCTGCAAAGTCGTTGACGTAAGCGTTAGCAATTCTATCTTTGTCCGCCGCGCAGGCCATAGCATCGCGCAGGGTTATTTTAGGGGGCTCATATACGTCCGCGTCAGCTGCTTCCCCCAAGCCAGCAGGATTGGCGTGTCGAATGGCGTCAAAGGCGTCAATGGCGTCCTGGACATTCATGGAAAACAGTATGTCCCTAAGGCGTTGTCTTAGGTCCATTGCGGCCGAAGGGGTGCCTGCTGCGTGAGCAAGGGGTGCGCATAAGAGAATAATACCCAGGTTCGTATTGCAACCGCTGGCGTCAAAGCTCGCACGGACGGATTTTAAGATGCGTTGGCCGACGGTGAGGTTTGGATCTGCAATAATTGGGGCTGCGGCCTGTGCTGCGGCCTCGAACTGAGATACCTCCATGCGGTGGCCGTTTGCAAAAATATGAACGTTGCCAGGTTTCAAGGCGGTGAGTTCACCATGACAACTTGTTAGAAAATGAGCGGCTATGATTTCGGGGGGAATGCGGCTGAAGGTCATTTTCTGACCGGTAGACGTATAGATGCTGGGGCGCTCTGGCGATTGCATCGACCCGAATTAATCAGTAACTGCGGTCTATTCAGTAGGAGAGGCAAGGGAACGTGCTCCTTTATGTTGCACCACGGCATTAAGGAAGTCGTTGGCCAGTTCTTGACCGATTTCCACGCCCGTGACGCTTTGTAAGCCTTTCCATGCTGGATTGGAATTGATTTCCAATACTAAAAGTTCTCCGTTGGGTGCCTTGATTAGGTCGACGCCGGCGTAATCAGCGCCGACGGCTTTCGCCGCGCCCACTGCCAAATCGGACATTTCTGTTGTCAGGGCAACGGGTTGAGGTGTTGCCCCTTGATGAACGTTGGTGATCCAGTTTTTGCCTTTGCGCATCATTGCCGCCAAAGGGCGTCCGGCTGAGACGATGACGCGCCAATCTGCAAATACGGGCGTGTTGCCGTTATCTGTGGGTGGGATGTAGCGCTGGAGATAATAGACGTGAGCGAGGTCTTCTGGATCAGGAAGACCTGATTTGGCATCTATTTTTGTTACGCCATTGCCCTGGGATCCAAATAGCGGTTTTGAGACCAGTGGGCTGTGATGGTCCAGAAAATTTTGTGCGAGGTCTGCTCGTTCGCTGGTTTGGGTCATGGGAACGGGTAGACCGCAACGCTTGAACAGGAATGTTGCCGTTGATTTATCGACGCAGCGCTCGATGACGCGGGCGTCATTCCAGACTCTGACACCGCTGTCTCGAAGCGCGTGCAGGATGGCGAGCCTGAAGGTGATTTGTTCCAATGTGCCAGTGGATATGGATCTGACGAAGGCGCCATGGGGTAGCTTATTGTCAAAACCGGGGATTTTCATCCCGGTTTTGGAGTTTGTATCAAAGGCGCATTGTTTCAATGTTGTGGTGGTGACCGTTGCTCCTGAAGCTTTTAGGGCTTCTGTCAGACGGCTGGCGTGCCAAACTCCCCCGCTTTCTTCAATGAAGAGGATGACGTGTGGGCTTTGATCTGTGCGGTTACCGTTTTTAGGCAAAGCTTGCATCAACGATTTCCGGTGCGGCTTTACCGGCCTGGAAGGATTTACCCGTGTCGAGGTTCGAGACGGTGACCAGTGCCGGTGAAAACAACATGGGGTCGATTTTATAAAAGTCTCCTTTAACCTCGGCGAATATTTCGGCGAAGGGTTTGCCGTAAGCGGAGGATGTGCTGGAGGGGAGTGCATCGGCAAGCTTTTTAGCTTCGTCGTCGGCACCGCGCACGAACAACTGGATGCGACCGCCGAAAATGATTGCATCGTTGGTGCGTCCCATGGCTTGCACGAAATCAGGGATAGGGGGAGCAATGGGGGCGACACCGTAACCGTCGACGATATTTTCTAATGGGAAGTGTAACTCATGGGCTTTGTGCAACGAGACTTCCAAAACCCGTGCCGCGATTTGGACGGTGCCTGCAAGACTTCCGGTTGGGGCGAAAAGTATGGTCAGATCGGCCGGTAGAATGCCGCAAGCTTTTGCGATTTCCTGGGCCACGGAAGCTGGGGGTGGGGCGTCACCTTCGATGACGAGGTAGCCTTTGTGATGGGAGTCTGTGTAGGCAAGCTCTTTATAGAGGTCTTCCACCTGCGAAAGTGCGCGCGCCGGGCCTGAGCCGAGGGCAAAAAAGCCGCTGGCTTCTTCCTGGATCGTCCAACCGGCGTATTGGCTGCCTAAGCAAGAGATGACTGGGTTTGTGGCGTTTACCAAGACCCCGAGCGGCCAGCGGTCCATGCCTGAAGAGGAGGTGAACTGGACGGAACCAATACCGCCCATGCATATTTCTCCCAAGCGCCTGCCAGCTTCGAGGCAGCCGGGCACTTTCGAGCCCATGTCGATAATCCGCTCGCCGGCGTCACCGATGCTTACGGTTACACGTAGCGCGTCAGCATCTCTTATGATTCCTTCGACGATACGACCGGCATATTCATTGACGCTTGGGTGGGCGGTGACCTTGTCGTTCATCTGGCGTATTCCTCTGAGCTGTCATTTTAGGCCCCTCTCAGTTCTGAAGGGCCATTTTCTGGTGTTGATCTGTTATTTTCCGGGACCATATAGCATGCGCTCGAGCTCTCCCAGACGCTTGCGGCATAAGTTCTCAGCTGCAATATCATTTTCAGCTTTTGCTGTGACGGTGACGAGTGGACGGTAACGCTTGATACGTGTGCCAGTCATGGGGCGGTCACAGCTCCAGGAGGGCCAGTGAAAGTCTTCTGGTATTTCCAGTTGACCTTGGTCAGCATAGAGATAGGCGATGGCTTGTGACCTTGCAGGTTTGGTGGGCTCTTTGTGCTCAGAACTGGGTGTGATGATAGCTGTTGGGTCTTGCCCTTTGCAGGCTGCCAAGTGGGCTTTGAACATCTGACCGTTCTTGTCGTCAAGGATATCGAGGGCAGCTGAGGGGCGTGGATTTACTTCCAAAAAAAGAACATCGTTTTTCGTGGCTAAAAAATCAAAAGAGACAAAACCTTTTAAGCCCAGTGCGCGGGTTAGTTCTACGGCAACGTCAATCATTCGCGCTTCTGTGTCGGGGTTTACGTTAACAGGAGAAACGATACCACCAAACCGGTAGGGCCAATTGGAAGTGGGAGAACACCATTGGCGGCAGATGCCGATTGCAAAGCTTTGTGAGCTCACGACGCCTGAGACTGAGAGTGGAATTCCAATTTCGGTGCGCTGAAAGTATCTTTTTGGAGAGGTGTCTACATGTTTTTTGGGAGAGGTTTGCTCGCTAGGTGAGCAAGGGCAGATGTGAATGCCACCACTGCCACCAATGCGTTTCTCAATCCAGCCTTCTGGGTTTTGCGGCTTGGTCAGTGTCGTCAATGGGTGAGGGATGCCCTTGTCTTTCAGCAGCGCAAGGAGGTGTGCTGGATCTTTGGACAATGCAACAGTTTGCGCGTTGTTTCCAAGAAGAGTGTAGTGATTTTCCAATTGGTCAATGAGATTTGGCTGGTCTTCGAATCCTGCTCCCAAAATAAGACCTACGGGGGGGGAAGCGGCGTTCTCGGTCAGAGTGGCGAGGGCTTGTAGAAGTGATTTTTTGTGAAATCCAGCATGCAAGAGAGATGTGAGGTGCACGTTGGCATAAGCGCATTACACCATGTCCTCGTCGCCAAAACCATCAACGACAAGTGGGCTGTAACCAGCTTTCAGGGCGCTCACTGCCAGCGAGCGCCCTGAGAAAGCGGCGATAAGAATAGTCGGCCTGGTCATGTGTGGACCCTGGTGAATTATTCAGGCGAGAACACACGGGGCTCGTATTACATTGTGAATGTACGTGCGAGCGTAAAGGCTTGGCGGAAGTCCAGGAATTGGGCTTCTTTCGAGCCAAGCATGTGTTTGAAGAGACCGGCCTGTGTTTTGTATTTGATGTCGCCAATTGCCAAGGGGCCAATACCAAAGGCGTTGCAACCAGGTAATGGGTCGCCATTCATGAACAGCTCCATGCCTTCCACGCCGGGAGGAGGAACGGCATTGACGTCGGCCAATACGAGGAGGTTTGGTGCTTTTTTCTTGTCTTCTGCACTGATGACCTGCACGCCGGCGGCGGCAGCGGCAAAGATCACTTCTGCATCGGCGATGATTTCTGCTTTTCCTTCAGGGGTTTCGCCCGATACGGCTTCCAGATCGACTCCGAAACGTTCCTTGGAAACTGCGGCAGACTTAACGACACGATCGAAGCCACGGTGGGCGACGAGTTTCACTTTCGCGCCTTCCAATGCGGCGATGATAGAAGAGGCGAAGCCAACTACACCAGTGGCTCCAAAGACAGCGACTTTTGTACCTGACCAACCGCGCCCGTGTTTGTTCTTGAGCACTTTTTCGACCATTGCCACCATGGCTGCGGCTGTTGTGAAGGAACCGGCTGGATCTGCAAAGACGGAAAGTTGAAAGGGTGGAACCAATGCTTTTCTTGCATCTTCCATCATGTCGAGAGCGAGGATTGCATCTTTGCCGCCGATGAAAATTCCGGTTTTAGAACCGAACTCCGGTGGGCGAGAGAAGATAGCGTCTTGCACCAAGCCGGTGACTTCTTCGCGGGTGACGTTGATATAGGGAACAACAGCCCTGAAACCAGCATCGACACCCATGTTCACATCGAACGGGCTCACATGTTTTTGAGGAGATAACATGTGTAGGATCGGTGTAGCGTCGTCACTCAAGAGAACCTCCCATTCGTTCCGTCTAGTATTGTTTTATGTTCAAGTCCGAGATTTTTAAGTCTGATCTCTCGGACGTTGCGGACCTCTTGATTGTCGCGCCGCTATTGCGTCCACGGGCAATGATGATGTCCAACCCCATGGCTTTAGCGTCTTGTACTAAAGAATGATAGAGATTTTCCGCCGCAGCCTGGGTTTCGACAAAAGCAAAACCAGTTGGGCCCCAAGAACTCTGCCCTATACCTTTGGCGCCCATTTCTCCCAATCGCTTCACGATGGTTGCGACATGTTGACTTGCCCAGATGCCTCCGCCTTGTGCGGTGGCGAAATAGGCTCCAACAATTCTTTGGATCTGGGTTATGGCGTCTCCAAAAGCATTGATGTTTTGGTCCAGGAGTCCAGGTAGTAACTGCATCAGTGTTAACCGGCAGATGGTTCCCACTTCTTGTGAGGACATAGGTGGCAGTTTTGAGAAAGCGATATATTCTCGTTCGCCATGAACGCCCATTGCCTTGGGGTCAAATACAAGCAGAACACGCCAATCCTCCGGGAAATTCGTTTGGGAAAGGATTGGTGGGGGGGACGATTGCGTTCCTTTGCCGCCATCTATGATGAAGCCGCCATCTCTAAAGGCTCCAATCCCTATGGCTGAGCGTGCACCTCTGGAGAGAATTTCACCGAGTTTGGCCACTGGGTGGGGTTGTTGTTCAAGGGTGGCGAGGCCTACACCAACTGCGAGTGCCAGTTGTGTTCCTGAACCCAGACCGGCATGGGCGGGGATGGTTTCGTTAACGGTGACTTCATAGCAATTAACCACTGATAGAGATTGTTTGAAACGTTTCAGAGCGTCGAGTGCGCGCTTGGCTTCGGGGCCTGTGGCTGTGTCCGATTTCGCAGGTGTTAATTGAATGATTGTCGAGGGTTCGTTGATGGCCATACCAATGCTGCCAAAGCGCCGTGCGAGATCACCATTCAAGTCTAGGAAGCCAAGGTGAAGCCTGGCGGGTGCCTTGATCGTGATGCTGTTGATGGGCGTCTTATCTTGCATTGTTTCTCAAGTGGTTGTTATGGGTGCGAAGTTCGCGTTCCAGATCTGATCAATGGAAAAAGTATAAAGGTTTTGCTGGATCAGGCATCCAAGAGTAGCGTGGATCGTCCTTTGTGTCGCCAAAGTGTATGAATGTCAGGTTGGTTTCTTGTCTTCAATTTCGGTTTGGCGCCTTAAACAGTTGGAGAATAGCTATCTTATCTTCTAAATTTGGTGCCCCCAATGTCATGTCAGGTTACAAAACAGAGGTTCTCAGCCTATGGCGTGGTCTTTTTGATGCAACTTGAGGGGTTTTACACGGCTGATGGCACTGAAGTTTGATTTTGGCGTTCCGCTTTGTGCTTTTAACAAAATTACGCGCGGGGGAGAGACTTTCCAGTTCGGTTTTGTGAAATAGGGGTTTGGTCTAATGAGTGAGAAGCGAGAAGAGGCGATTGTCGAAGCTGAGGTTACCTCATGGTTGAATGAAAATCTCCCTAAGTGGTCCTATGAGGGCGGATGGATCAAGCGGACTTATAAAACGAACAGTTGGAAGGGGACGTTGATGGTGATCAACGCCGTTGGTCATCTGGCGGAAGCGGCATGGCATCACCCGGATATTACGGCTTCATATGCGTGGGTTGAAGTTCGTCTGCAAACCCATACAGCAAAGGGGATTACGGGTAAGGATTTTGAGTTGGCCAAGAAGATTGAAGAAGTTGTTTTATGGCAACCGGGGAAAGAAGGTGGTGCGCTTGATGGTACCCCTGAGGGTGATATGCGCTTTTCCTATATCAAGTATGATTGATGGTTTGCGGAAATGGTAGATTAGACAGGTGACGTCAGCAAAAAAGAAAAACTTCAACACACAAGATCAGGAGCTGGCGATCCTGGGGTTGGGTTCAAATATAGGCTCCAAGCGGGAAAATATTGCGCGTGCCATTGAGATCCTGTCCGGTTTTGAAGACATTGAAATCATCAAACGGTCTCGTGACTACAAGACGCCGCCATGGGGTGAAACGGATCAGGACTGGTTCGCCAACGCCTGTGTCAGTGTGATGACGCGCCTAGAGCCATATGAACTGTTGGCGCGCTGTTTGGAAATTGAACGTGAGATGGGACGAGAACGCTTGCAAAAGTGGGGGCCGCGCGTCATTGACCTCGACATACTTGTGTTTGGCAATTTGGAAATCTGCGAGAGCGATCTTGTGGTGCCTCATCCCCATATTACGGAACGCGGGTTTGTGCTTGCCCCCTTGGTTGAGATTGCCCCTGAAATCGTTCTTAAAGGTCAGACTGTCGCTCAATGGGTGAAGGGCGTTTCTTTGGAGGGCATCACGCCGTTTGAATGAAAGAAGAGATATTGGAAAGCCTATTTCAGTGAGCAAAAAAAACGCCGCGCAACTCTGGATAAGTATGCGCGGCGTTTTTTATTTATTTTACGAACTTGAATAAGTTTTTATTCGGCTGCGCCGATGGACTTCAAGTAGGCAATAATAGCTTTGCGGTTCTTTTCTTTCTTGATGCCTTTAAAGACCATCTTTGTGCCGGGGACCAACTTTTTGGACCAGTCACTGAGGTAGGTGTCAAGTGTGGCTTCGTCCCAGGTTAAGCCAGAATTTTTCATGGCATCTGAATATTCGTAGCCCTCAACTGTTCCTGCCTTGCGGCCGACAACTCCGTTGAGTGTTGGCCCGGCTTTTCCGCCTTTATCGCCAACCACGTGGCAAGCCGCGCACTTTTTCACTTTCTTTTTGCCGAGTTTTAATTCTTTGTCATCAGCAAAGGCGATGGTTGGTGTGAGGGCGACTAGGGCCAGTACTAAAAACTTCTTGAGCATTCCGAGGTTTCCTCCCGTCTAGGCAGTTATGGAGTTGAGACTGATGTTCACGCGTGGCGGATGATCATAGATCAGTTGCTAGTTTGGCAAGTGTTTTCTGAACCCTGCGTGAATATGCGGCAGCAACTTTATTAGTGTTTTTCCTGCACTATATAAGTTCTTGTCGCATTAGCATAAGTTAAGGCAAGCAGTTTTACTGGCGTGATCAAGCAAAATCTTGTGCTCAACATGGTGATAGTTGGATAGAGTGACATTTTTCAGGCGAAAGCGTGCCCTGAGCGTGTTTGCCCCGGATTAAGGCTTAAGAGGTTCCTTTTAGAAACGGTTATTCAGCAGGTTCCGTTTGCGGGATATTATCTTTTTTGCCAGCACCGCCCATGCGTCGGAAGACAACCGGTGGAGGTTCTTTGTGGGCTTCTTCATCGGCGATTTTGGCCCATTCTTCATGGAATGGGGAGAGGGAACATGCGGGGTCGGTATTTGTAGCGTCACCTGTCAGGGCGTAGGCCTGACAGCGGCAGCCGCCGAAATCAATTTCCTTGCGATCACAAGAGCGGCAGGGCTCTTTCATCCAGTCTGTGCCTCTGAATGCCTGAAAAGCATTTCCTTCCATCCAGATATCGAGAAGTGATTTGTCCTTCACATTATCGAATTTAAGTCCGGGTATGGATTCGGAGGCGTGGCAGGGGAGTACCTTGCCTGAAGGTGTGATGCTCAAGAGGCCTGATGCCCAGCCGCCCATGCAGGGTTTTGGATATTTGGCGTAGTAGTCCGGTAAAACAAAATCGAAAACGAGGATGCCTTTGAGGCGTTCCTTGGCTTCTTTGATGATGTCGACTGTTTTCATGAAGGCTTCATGGGTTGGCATCAGGGCCGCACGGTTTTTCAGCGCCCAGGCATAGTATTGGATATGGGCGACTTCCAACCGTTCGGCTCCGACTTCAACGGCGTAGTCGATGATGTTTGGAAGATTTTCAATGTTCATACGATGGAGGGGTGCGTTGACGGTCAATGGTAAGCCGATTTCACGTACCCATCTTGCAACCTCACGTTTTTTCTGGGCGCCACCCTTGTAGTTGCTGATGATGTCGGCATTGGCCGGGTCAACGTCTTGGATGGAGAGCTGGACGTGGTCAAGGCCGATGTCGGCGAGCTTTTGCAAGCGTTCTTTATTCAGCAACACTCCGGCGGTGATGAGATTCGTGTAGAGGCCAGCTTTGACAGCGCTCTCGAGAATTTCTTCCAGATCTTTGCGGGCGGTGGGCTCTCCCCCGGAAAGATGCAGCTGGAGAACACCCATTTCGCCAGCCTGGTGCATGACACTTTGCCATTCGCTCGTCGATAGTTCTGTGTTGGGACGTTCCATCTCCAACGGATTTGAACAGTAAGAACACTGCAAAGGGCAGCGATGGGTGAGTTCTGCTAAAAGTCCAACGGGTGCCAAAGCACAAGTGGGGTCAGCATTTTCAATTTTTGTTGCGGGGGCCATTCCAGTCATGCGCTTATCACTCCCTTGTCTGAAAGATCTTGCAGCATCGAGATTATGTCGTTTGCGATCTCTGTTTTCGGTGCCTGGTATTGTTCGGCGAGATGTTTGGCGATATCAGTGACAGATCGTTTGCCATCACAAAGTTTCAAGACTTCAACGGCGATGTCGTCGGGGTCATACACGCGTTCAGGTGCGAGAATGAGCCATACGTCGCGGCCCTTGTCGTGGCGCAGCTTTATGTGGCGGGGTAGAATGGGTTTTGTCTCCGCGTCAACAATCAACCGCGTTCGCCTTACATCAGATTGATCTTTTGTTTTTGTGTCGTCTGCCATGGCATTACATCTTTTCGAGATTGATTGTTACATGTTTCAGGCTTCTGGTTTGAATGCACCTGGGGGGATTTGTCCCGGTGTAACGTAGGCATGATTTAGTGCGTCCAGTTGAGCCCAAAGGACATTGCATTTAAAGCGTACGGCTTCAATGCAGGCTTCCTGAATGTATCGTGACTTTGCGTAGTCCTTGACAAATTGTAGCGCAAAATTTGCGTCTCTGGGCGCCTGATTTAAGCGGCGCTTAAAGTAGGCCATGACGTCATCATCAATGAAATCGTAGTTTTCCAACATGCCGGCAATGCGTTCTTTGTGGATTTTGGGTGCAAAGAGTTCTGATAACGAAGAAGCAATTGCGACGACAAGTGGTTGTTCTCGAACGAAGTGAACGTAGGCTTCCACTGCAAAACGGGTTGCGGGAAGAGCGCCACGCATGGACGTTACGTAGTCTCGATCAAGGCCAAGGCCGGTGGTGAGTGCAAGCCAGCGTTCTATGCCGCCGGGCTCGTCGATGCTATTTCCGTCATGATCGTTGATGCGGTGTATCCATTCACGGCGCAGGTCTCGATCGTGGATCCGGCTCATAAAAGCCGCGTCTTTTCTTGGCACCGCTTCTTGATAGCAATAGCGATTTAGCGCCCACGCCTGTACCTGGCCTTTGTTGAGTTTGCCGCCGTGAAGGAGTTTATGGAAGGGGTGCTTGTCATGATAGCGCTCGGCGCCAACAGCGCGAATAGCTGCTTCCAATTCGTCCGGGCTCATAATGGGCCCGCCGGCAGAAAATATCCTTACATGTTCGTTCATATCTGGATCTCCATACCGTCAAAGCCAACTTTCCATCCGGCTGCTTCGACGATTTTACGTTCGGTGGAATTTTCATCGAGCACAGGGTTGGAATTATTGATGTGCACGTAGATTTTCTGTTTCACATTGAGGTCTTCGAATGCCTTGATTGAGCCTTCTGGTCCGGAAATGCTGATGTGGCCCATACGCTTTCCTGTTTTAGGCATCAGACCCTGCTTGAGCATTTCGTCGTCGGTGAAAAGCGTGCCGTCGAAGAACACCAGCGGAGCATCCTTCAAGCGTGCTGCAAGCTTATCATCGACTTGTGCGCATCCGGGAACGTAGTAGAAGAATTGACCGGAAGCAGTGTCGGTGACCTTCAGACCGATGGTATCGCCTTCTTGCGTTCCAAAACCAGGGCCGGTGTTTTCTTTTTCCAGATAGAGTGCGACTTTACCAGGTACATCGAAGGCTTCGATGGAGAGCCCGAGGTCCCCGTCGGGTCCTTGGACGTTGAAAACTGAATTCAGTTCGATTTTTATGCGGGGCACAAAATCCGGATTGAGAATGTTGAAAATTGTGTTGGCGTTGAGCGTGTCGAGAACACGGCTGGAGCCGTAGACGTTGAATGCCTGCATTTCACGTAAATTGATCAATCCTGCGATGTGATCAACGTCGGCGTTGGTTAAGACCACTGCCTTTATGGGGCTGGCTCGAAGTGGGCCGTCGGCTGCCGGCCAGAGCTCTGAGTTGTCGTTGATCTGTTGGCGTAGGTCTGGTGATGCGTTGAGCAAAACCCAGTGGGTGCCATTACTGCTGATGGCGAGCGATGATTGTGTGCGGGCCTGGAAACCGGGTTTTTTAGCGCGGACCGCGGCGCTGTTTACGCCATTGCAATTCCATTGTGGGAATCCGCCACCGGCTGAAGCGCCAAGTATTTTGATGTGCATGCGTTTGACCGCTCACTGGTTTTTTGGTTGGTACACTCAATCACAGGGACATTTCAAGAAGGTGCTGCTCAAGAAGGTGCTACCATGGAGTAGGTGTGCTTCAAGAAAAAGCGGACACCAATGAAATGTTTATGCTGGCCTGATAATACTTTTTTGAAGTGTGCTTCATGGAACTTTGCTCCCTTTTGAAAATAGCTGGGAACTCATGCGCCATGGATATTAATGCAGTGCGTAATCACTCAGACATATGTCAATTATCGTAGGCCAGATATGACTACGGCGACCGTTTGAGCGGCCGCCGCGCCAAAATACTGTTCGCTGCTTGGAGCGAATCGTCAAAACGTCCTTAGATGACGTCGATTTCAGCTGGCAGATAGCTGGTTACTTCGAGTCCAACAGCCTGTTCGCGAACCTGTGGTTTGTTCCAGATCTTCATGATATATTCCTCCTGCGCTGAAAATTGCGCTTTTTGGTTTGCTTAACTTGGATCGTCCCGTCATCGGGATCATCCTCAGAGAGGTCGGGTTCTTTGGAGAACTTTATCTCTCTTAATTGCGGATGATCGGCTCTTCGATGAGATGTTCATCCTGTAAGTGTTAGAGCATGCCCAAATGGGGCTGGCAAGTGCAAATGGCCTTGTTTAGGTGTGAAAAGAGGGCATTTTCAAGAGTATCTTCTGATAGTCTCGATAAGTTTCTCTAGTTTACCTTGGGTGGATGTGATTATATATCGGTAATACTATATCGGCCCAAGTAATGTAATGTTATTACATCTCCTTTTCAGTTGGCATTACCTCGTTGTTCAACCATTTTAAGGTGCCCTTTGCTGCCTGTACGGCTGTTGCGAAGGTGGCTTGTAGTAGATATCCGCCGGTGGGTGCGTCCCAATCTCTCATTTCTCCAGCAATGAACACGCCGGGCCGTTGTTTAAGCATGGCATTTTCGTCCAGCTCTTCTTCTTTGATACCGCCAGAAGATGAGATTGCTCTATCTATTGCGCTTAACTGAATGAGTATCAGGGGGGTATGTTTGATACAATGAGCGAGTGTGCGCGCATCGGTCGGGAGATTTCCTTGCATTGGCTCACGCAAGATTGCGATGGCGGGTTTTGAAAGCCTGACAGTTTTTCTCAAAAAGGTGGATGTGGATTGGGTCTTGCGTGGTTTTTTCAGACGCATTTCGAGCGTTTGCAAAGTGAGGTCAGGGCGAAGATCAACGGTTAGAGTCGTTATTTTATTCTGAGTGAGAGTCTGTTTGATGGCGGTATTCAAATGGTAGACCACGCCACCTTCCAGGCCGTTTTTGGTAATCATGGCCTCGCCGAATGACGTTTCTTTACCGACCGTGAGTGAGATTCTTTTGAGTGCGTGCCCAGCAAAGTTTTCTTTTATGGTCTGCGACCAAGGGATTATGACACCAGCATTAAAGGGTGTGAGCGGCGTTATGGCGATGTCGTTTGTTTTGAGAATTGGCACCCATCTGCCGTCGGCTCCCAGCTTTGGCCAACTGGCTCCGCCAAGTGCGAGTATGGTTGCGTCGACTTTGAAGGAAACCTTGTTGTTGCTTACATCGGTGAACATCAAGGTTTGTTTGTCGTGGAGTGGTGATGGATGATAGGTGTTTGGTTCCCATCCGAGCCAGTTATGACGGAAGCAGAATGTTACGCCGAGTTCATTGAGGCGCTTCATCCATGCTCGTAAAAGCGGTGAAGTTTTCAGTGATTTGGGAAATACGCGTCCGCTTGAACCGATAAAGGTTTCTTGTCCCAGGCTATGCGCCCAGGCGATCAGCTCTGAAGGTGGAAACGCATTGATGATCGGTTTTAGCTGGGGAGCCGAGGACCTGTAGCGGTTAAGAAACGTTTCAAGTGGTTCACTGTGGGTGAGGTTTAGGCCTCCGCGTCCTGCCATTAAAAACTTGCGTGCCGGGGTGGGCATCCCATCAAAGACGGTGACATGAATGCCTTTGGTTGCCAGTTGTTGCGCCGCCATCAAGCCGGCTGGCCCAGCTCCCACGATGGCAACGTCTTTATGGTGTGTTGTCATAGGTGTTCGCTAGGGTGTTTTTTCTGAAGGCGGGGCGAAGTCGTCTGTTGCGCGTTTGAGACGTCCCAGGGGTCTAGGGGTGCAGATGTGGTGTATGATTGCTTGGGTTTAAGGGTTGCTTCAATCCAAGGGCCGGTTCTTGTAGCCTGAGTTTTGTTGGTGAGTCGGATTGGCTGTTACTACCATGTTCCAGTGTTTTCCATGGAGGCCCAGGGCTCTTGAGGGGCTTTCTTCTCTCCCTTTTGTAACAATTCGATCGAGATGTTGTCGGGGGAGCGGATAAAGGCCATGTGACCGTCGCGCGGGGGACGGTTGATGGTTATGCCCTTGTCCAACAGGTGCTGGCATATGGCGTAGATATCATCCACTTCAAAGGCAAGATGACCGAAATTACGCCCTTCATCATAGGATTGAGGGTCCCAGTTATAGGTTAGTTCAAGAAGTGGGGCTTTCTCTTGAGCGGCGGTTCGACGATCGTCGGGAGCTGCCAGGAATATCAAGGTAAAGCGTGCTTCTTCATGATCTGTCCGATACATTTCACGCATTCCCAAACCATCGCAATAAAAAGCGAGGCTTTTGTCGATGTCACTGATGCGGACCATGGTGTGAAGATAACGCATGTGGAGATCTTTCAGTAGGTGCTTTGGGGTCAGAAGAGCTTCGAGAGCTTTTCAGATGGCACGACGAATAAGAATTTTTCATGCCGAGCATATTCAATAGACGTTTTTAGCGCTTTTGCGTCTAGCTGGCCAACGTTTTGGTTGTTGTGGCGTAACTCTCAAGAATAGCTGGTGGTTTTTCCCAAGTTTGCTGGTTTGTCTGTCAATGGTTTGGCAGAAGCAAAAGAAAACAGGCAAAAGGGAGGGAGTGTCATGCTCGATTTTTTAATTCTGTTTTGTTCTGCGAAAGGGTTCATGAACACATGGAATTAAGGTGAGCAAAGGGAAGGAATTTCGAATCACCTGGGAAAGGTTTTTGCCTCATTTGTGTCGAATTCGGGCTTTGATTTGGCGCATTTTTGAACTGTTACGGACATGCAAAAGTCATTTTTCTTTTTTTTGGGGAAGGGCGTAATTCACGATAAATCAGTTTGTTGTGTGGAGATGTTGAGTGTGATTCGTAAGGGTCAAGATGTTTCAGTTGTGTAACATCGTGTAAGGGGACTTCCTGTTGGCTTAAGAAGTGTTAACATCTGGGCGTCGTTGCACAGTTGCTTTGCCGAGAGGGCAAAAAGGTAGAGTGATTGAGTATCGTTGCGAAGCTGTTTCTACCAAGTGGGCAAATCGGTAGATTGAGTTGCGTGATGGTCGCTGCAATTTATGTTGAATAAGTACAGTGGGGGTAAATCCATGTCAGACGTGAAGTTGCCATCAGATACAGGGATGGAAATCTCTCCGGAGGAGAGTCTTGAGCGGTTACAGGAAGCGGGTGTCGAGGTCTTTGAAGTGGCCGGCTCCATCAAGTGGTTTGATGCTTCCAAGGGGTATGGCTTTATCGTACCTGATAATGGTCTTGGGGATATTCTTTTACATGTGACGTCTTTGAGGGCTGGCGGTTACCAGACAGCCTATGAGGGTGCTCGGATACATTGCCAGGTGATGAAACGTCCAAAGGGCATGCAAGCCTTCCGTATTCTTTCCATGGACGAGAGCACGGCAATTCATCCATCTCAACTGCCTCAGCGGACACACGTTATTGTGACTCCCGAGAGCGATTGGGAAACAGCTGTTTGCAAGTGGTTTAACAGGGTTCGTGGTTTTGGGTTTCTGACCCGTGGCGAGGGCACCGAGGATGTGTTCGTCCACATGGAAACGCTACGCCGGTTTGGTTTTACCGAGCTTCGGCCCGGACAGGTGGTTCTGGTTCGTTGGGGCATGGGCAGCAAAGGTTGCATGGCAGCTGAACTGCGTCCTGAAGGGCCGGGGGTGGGTTTACCTTCATCGCACTAAGGGGCGGTTGAATCCTGAAGGGGTGGTTGAATCCTGTTTTCCTTCTGACAAAGAGGCGTTCGGAACTCGCAGAGAGGTTTGGATGAGCGTTATTCATATTTTTGACTGGTTGGTCGATAAGAATTGCTCTCTATCTAATTTTTCCTTTGTCAGGGTTACGCGTGGCTAACACATTGACATTTTATTTCAGGGCCGCCTTCTTGGCGGCCCTGTCTATGTTTACCGTGTTGCTTGTGGTGGGTTTAGAGCCTGTTTGCGCTGGAGCGCAGATGGCTCGTGAAAAGTTGGTTATCGTAACTCGTTCTGGACGCCATACCTTTGATGTGGAAGTGGCAAGAACAGATGCGGAGAAAGCGCGCGGGTTGATGTTTCGAACCCGGCTGGCTCCAGGTTATGGGATGTTGTTTCCCTATGGAAAAGCCTCTGAGGCCAGCATGTGGATGCGCAACACCTATATTTCGCTCGATATGATTTTTGTGACCGCGCAAGGGCGTGTGCATCGTGTGGAGGCGCGCACGGAACCTCATTCAGAAAAGATCATCAGCTCTCATGGTGAAGTGACAGGTGTTCTTGAAATTGCAGCTGGTGAGGCTGAGCGTTTGCAGATCAAAGCTGGAGATATTGTGCTTCACCCCCATTTTGGGAACTCTGCAGAGGTGCCATAGGGCAACCGTTTCACCACAGGGGCCGGGGTTCTTAGTGTTGCGCTATGCTGGTGGAATATCACTTTGGGGGATGTTTCTGGCGGGTTCTTTTGCGATGTTTTAGCTTTGTCTGTTTTTGTCCATTTACAGCGGGGCCATGATAGCCTAAAAGCCCCAAACCAACTGGATCGGGGCATAGCTCAGCCTGGTAGAGCACCTGCTTTGGGAGCAGGGGGTCTGGAGTTCGAATCCCCATGCCCCGACCAATTGGTTTTTCCAGGTTTCGGCTTGATATGTCGTTTCTTGTTGAGTGCTATTTTTCTTCCAATATTCCCTTTCAGGGTAATGTCAGGTGACAGTAGCGATGGCAGCACGGATATTCAGACCCGCAAAGACGGCCATGCAGTCGGGTTTGGCAGGTATGAAGGCTTGGGTTTTGGAGTTTGAGCCAAGTCGCCCACAAAGTGTTGAGCCGCTGATGGGCTGGACAGCTAATGGCGATACGTGTCGGCAGGTGCGGTTGAAATTTGCCACCAAAGAAGAGGCTGTCGCGTACGCAAAACGGGAAGGGCTGGCCTATACGCTTGTTGATCCTAAGGTTCGCAAACCGGTGACGAAATCCTACGGTAATAATTTCAAGTTTGGTCGTATAGGCCAGTGGACTCACTAGGGCCTTTTTTGATTTTTCGTTTTTTGCCTCAGTGGCGCTCTCTCATCAAGACTGTGATACTTCTTCCATCGGAACTTGAGTGTATCAGGCTTGTCGTAAGAATGAAGCTTGAACAGGTGCTTGCGACAAGTGCTGACGCAATTGCTTAGGGCGTGCTACAAAACGAGTTGACTTCTTATCGGTCCCGTAGCTCAGCTGGATAGAGCAGCGGACTTCTAATCCGCAGGTCGCAGGTTCGAATCCTGCCGGGATCGCCAACTATTTCAAGAGCTTAGCAAATGTCCATCCGCACACATATAAAGCCATAGATGACACATAGATGACTCTGGAACGCAAAACAAAACTCGTTATTGGGTGTTAATAAGGAAATTTCTGCTCAACCTGGCGGTGTGCTCTAGCCAGTGAGAATGGCGGCCGATCAATCTTCAAATTTGATGCGTGAGAGATCCAAGTGGCTCTCAGTGACCCACAAAATGAATACGGTGTCCTGGTTTTCATCGTTGCGATAGAAGATCAGGTAGTTGCCATGCACGAGACGCCGAATGTTGGAATTGCGTGTTGGAAACGGTGAGCCCTTTTAAGGAAAAGTAGCTAGGTCTTGGCACTGTTGTCGTAGCTCTTGAACAAAGCTCAGAGCACGTTGAGGATTATCCCGCCCAATATAATTTTCGATCTGGTCGAAGTTTCTCCCTGCCCGGGGTCGGAAAATTACGTGTAACACTAGGATTGGCGAGCAATACGCTCTCGGGCACGTTGTTCTAGGCGGTCACAGACTTCTTCAAATGGTCGTCCGCCACCTTCTGTATCGGCAAGCTCAAGCTGCCGCAATAACCAAGCATTGCGCACGGCCTCTTGGGTTTTAGGATCTGCAAGTTTTGTGTGAGTAGCTTTGATTAGCTTATCGGCGGTTTGATGTTGATCCGCATCAACGGAAGCATTTATAAGAGCTTGTAATTCTGGCCGTATCGTTTTGCTCATACCAAAAGCCTGACACAACATTTTTATATCGTCTAGAAATTATCTGATGGGTCGTCTCAGGTTATACTACAGCTGTGGACGGAGCCAGCAAAGT
>JAJRZC010000145.1 GCA_024275435.1 Alphaproteobacteria bacterium | reverse complement strand
GCACACCATTTAGGTCAACTGGTTTCACGTGAAACACACTCCACATACCATAACGACGCCGAAAAGTCAACACCCAACAACACTTAGCCTATCGTAGCCGCGTCAAATACAGTCCCGACTTTTTGCAGTTGCATCAAGGTTATTCATGGTATCGAACGGCCATGGTTATGCTGGAATGTCAATCACGATTGGTGTCTCGTGCAACAAAAACTTGTTGTGAGCGTAGGTTGGACACCTGTAGTTGGCTACGATCCACGGTGCGGACCACCTCGGAAACTGGTGCCAGGTGCTGTAGTGGTTGATTTTAACGGGCACCTTCGGCTGCCAATGATGAGCATGTTGTTCCCTATAGAATTTGTTTTTCTGTTCTGCGAGAAGCTCGCTTTCTGGCACTCTGATCTGTTGGTGCCGGAACGGGAAATGAGAAGGATTTCCGTTGTGTTCGACAAGCTTAAACAAGGAGAAACTGCTGCGGTTCGCTCAATTTCCTGGCGTATTTTCTTTTCGCCGAAGCTGTGGCGGTATTGGGAACTCATCGGATGTACGACCCGAGGTGCCAGTCAGGACCAATACAATAAAGGGTGCGGTTGGTGGCGAAATTTTCGGTTCCATAAAAATAGACCGGAGGATCCAAAGAGTCCTAAGTGGAAAGGCTATTCATGGGACCATGGCGTCGGCATTATGTATTGGAAACGGAAGCACGCTGGGCGGGTCGTGGGCTTGAAGGAAAGGAGATTTGCAAAAGGCCATTACTCAAGGACAAGAAAAAGAGATTATGTCGCTATGTCTCCCAACAATGAGTTCCGAGATCTGCGCCTTGATTTGATCGGGAACTTTGACCTCCGGGTCTGCGCGAGAGAGCTGGGCTTGGAGAGTTATCTGGAAACAGAGTGCGGATCCGGCTGAAGGCCGTTATAACGAACTGGCCCTGATTAGCGCTAGGTGTGCTTGGTGGAGAAAAGTTACGGATGGCTACTCCAACGTTTAATGAGTGCGAAGAGCGAGCGCCGCGAACATGCGAACACAGGACTGCAGGACATGAACGGCATACGCGCGATTATGCTTGCTGGTAGCTGCTCGATGACACCGGCACACCCAGTTCGTATGCTTCTGGCGTAATAAATAGTATGGCAAGTTGGAGCGAACCAATGCCGCACAGTGTACTTGCGATGTCAGGCTTAGTTGCCGGAGTCGTTGGGGTAGGGGAGAATGACGATGCTCTGGGCCGAGTCTTGGGTCATGAATCATTGGCATTCAAACGGGTCTCTCCTCATGTCTTGTTATTGTGTGACAAAACGTGTTTGCAACAACTGGAGGGCTGTTACAGTAATGACAAGCCATCTATCTATGTCATAAAAGGACGCCCATTTGATAGTTCGGATCGATTGCTTGGCGCCAGTTGTAACAATAGGTCATGGCACATTGATTCACATTTGGATGGTAGATATTTAGTTGCCGAGCTATTCGAGTGCCAGGTCAATATTAGGACCGACAGAATCAATTCCATACCTATATATTATTGCGTGTTTGGGAAAACGGTCTACTTCTCATCCGAATTGCTGCTGCTAACCTTGATGGTGCCGTGCAGGTTCCAGCCAAACTACCAAGCGATTGCAGAATATGCTGTAGGGGGCATACAGACGTCCAGGCAGACGATTTTCCATAATGTCGAGCGGTCGCTGGGTGGAGAAAAGATTAGCTTTTCCTTTCGCGAAGAAGATGCCACACCAATGGTCACCGTTACAAAATGTAATCCCCTTGCGTCTTTGTTGGATGCAAAGACTGATAACCTGGATGGCAACTACTTGTTTGACAACATTGACAGATGTGTTGCCAGGGAAAATTATGACGATTCGTCTTTGTTGTTGTTGACTAGTGGGCGGGATTCCTTTGCGATTGCGTTGGCAGAGGGGGCGCCGAAGGTTTCAACCACTTTTGGAGAGTATTGGTCGAACGATCGCGTGCGCGGTACGCATCGCTCCAAGCGATTGGGGCACAAGATCGTTACAACTGGCTTGCCTAATTGGAAATACGGTGACTTTGGAGATTTTATCGCAATCCGACACGGTGGACCGCCTGGATTGCAAGCCGCACACCTGTTGTATGGCTTTTCTGAAATGTCAGACCGATACAATTTGGTTGTTTCTGGGTATACTGGGAGTTCTATTTCGCATGATCTTTTTGGTAGTCTGGGTGAGCCATTTGAAAATAAAGTGTACAGGTACTTCTGTGCCAGACATACTGACCTAAGGCGAGCTGGAATTCAATACAATGAGGTGGAAAGCGCGGTCGCCCGCGTGAGGGAGATGGCGAACTCGTTACGCAAAGACATTGGCCCAGTACACGCATTCGCAATGCTCGATTCTGAATGGCGACAGGGGGCGTTCATTGCAACGACTTTTGATGTATGTGATGCGGTTGCACCCATTTCGACGCCGCTTTTTGCAGATTGCTTTTTTGCGTACGCTTTAAATGCTCCGGAAGAGTTGCTGCTGAAGGGGGAGGGCTGGACCCAGGCCATGCGGAGACTGAAAAAGCGGGCGGGCATCGAAGAGCCAAAGTGGCTGTCAGCGTTGTACACCATCGAACAAAAGATCAAGGCATTTCGATGCGGCCGGCGTGAGTTGAACCAAGTGGACTATGGATTGGTTGGAAAAAGGAGCG
>JAJRZC010000144.1 GCA_024275435.1 Alphaproteobacteria bacterium | reverse complement strand
CGGTCAGGATTTGTTGCAGGTATCAGGGCAGGTGCCTGATGATGAGCATTTAGTTGCGGGACACTCATTTGTTGTAGAGCGGCTGGCATTACCTGCGGCCTGAAGCTGTTGACTGGGCGCATTTTCTTTCTTGTCAGCTTGATCTTTGGCGTTTTGAGCTTTTCCAAGTTTGCAGTTTTTATTTAACAGGTTGAGCTGGGTAATAAGCTCGACAAGCTCTTTATCATCAGGGGGTATTTTATGTTCAATTGCCCGGCAAATTGCATTGATGGACAGGGAAATGATGGGTTTGGCCCGCTTATGATCAGAGCAACCTTCGAGCAATGTTGAAAGAGGGCAGGCAATCATTCCGGCCGATTGAGCGCCCATAACGGGTGCGTTGCCCTTGATAGAGTGAATCTGGTTATTGAGCAGCTGGAAATTTTCTTCGTTATTTGGATCCTGGCTAAAGGTCCTGAAGGTACTTAGCAGGTTTTTTAAATCCTGCTGAAGCCACATGGTAAAACCGACGGAAAGCTGTTTGGTTTGCCGTTCGGCGGCAGCAATCGGGTCAAACCTGCCGGGGGGCAGGGGTTTGGCTTTTTTAGAAAGGTTTAGGGGCGATTTTACGAATTTAAAGCCCTTTTTTCCAAATTTTTTGATGGCCTCAGCGCTTATGGGCGTGCGTTTAGATTTGTTGTTTGAGCCATTTTCCCCGTGTGAAATTTTAGGAGTTTGGGCCGAAGATTCTAACTTTTGTGCGCTATTTGTCATGGCATTATTTTGCCGGATATGCCTGAAATTTCAAGCGCGCTTACCCGTAAGTAGGGGTGGGCATCAGAATTTAAACTGTTCGTTTAGAACTCGCTCTTCAAGGGAATGGCCAGGATCAAAAAGCAGAGTGACTTTGTTGGTGCGATCTTCTTTTACAGTTACCTGAGCGACGTTGGAATATTGTCTGTTATCAGCAACAACTGATACCGGGCGCCGTTTGGGCTTGATAATAGAAAACTGCACGGTCGCGCTGTTGGGCAAGATTGCGCCGCGCCATCTTCTGGGACGAAACGGAGAAATGGGGGTGAGGGCCAGCAGGGGAGAATCAATTGGCAAAATCGGCCCGTGGGCAGAAAGATTATAGGCGGTTGATCCGGCCGGAGTGGCCAGGAGCACCCCGTCACAAATTAATTCTGAAATGCGCGATTTTCCATCAACGAAAATTTCAATTTTTGCCGCCTGGGATGAGGAACGAAACAGAGAAACCTCGTTCAGGGCCAGGGCGGTGTGGGTATTACCTTTTTCGTCTGTTGCCTGCATTTTAAGAGGATGAATGGAGTTGGCTTTTGCGGTTTCAATGCGGGTATGCAGGTCATCTTCATTATAGGCATTCATTAAAAATCCGATGGAGCCAAAATTCATCCCGTAAACAGGAATGCTAAGGTCCATATTACCAGGATTCATGGTGCTGTGCAGAGTTTGCAGCATCTGCCCGTCACCACCGAGAACAACAATAACGTCAGCGTTTTCAGGTTGGCAGTCGCCATATTTGGCGATCATGGTTTTGGTTGCCTGATCGGCCTCTGGAGTCCCACTGGAAACAAAGTGGATATGTTTGGATTTTACGGGCAATTTTTATACATCCTGAAAAGCTGTTTGTTTTGGTTAGCATGGAGCCTTGGGGCAATCCAGTATTCACGTAATGCAGGATTGATTTAGTTTCCTGCCCCGATTGCATTTCGGGCACGGATTTAAAACAAAGTCCATAGATAAAAAGGTGGCTTGCAACTTGATTAAACAGGTGTTA
Organism: Alphaproteobacteria bacterium; assembly: GCA_024275435.1. GTDB lineage: Bacteria > Pseudomonadota > Alphaproteobacteria > Rhizobiales > Hyphomicrobiaceae > JAJRZC01. The sequence continues at coordinate 7,847 of JAJRZC010000144.1, read as the reverse complement.
GCTAGCGGCCAATGTTGCCGGCATAGCTCAGTTGGTAGAGCAACTGATTTGTAATCAGTAGGTCGCGGGTTCGACTCCTGCTGCCGGCACCATTTTTACCTAATGAAAACAATAGCTTAAGCGATGTTGCGACTTCTTATTGTGGTGCATTTCTGTATCAAATACAGTATAAGCACAGTATATTGAGCTTGAGTGATTCACTTTTCTGAAAATCACATTTTATCAATGACTTCCTTGCAGTGCTCGATTGTTACTTCCTTCGCACGGGTGAGCGCCAAATGCTTGTTCAGCAGATTAACCACTTCCATAGGTGTTACGCTTGGGGCGAGCGAAACAACTCCTTCTGCGAAAGCCTGCGCTGACACAAATGTAAGATCGAAGCCTTTTGCCTCATATTCTTTCACTAGGGCATTCATGTCGGTTTCGGGTTTGGCGTTCGGCCCATAGATGAAAATAAGTCCTGAATGCCCGGCTTCAGCGACTTTACTTGCTGCGTGATCCACGTCAGTCCTTGCAAACGGTTTATCCTTAGCCTCTGCACAATGGCGCAGGGTCTTCCCATCGGCCTCAAAAACATCCACGTCAGCGACTTCTTTTGAGGACGCGCCGCTCTGGTTTGCAGGATGTGACGAGACCACAAGCCCCGCATCGCTGCCCTTTGCCATAAGCTCAAATAACAAGGCTACGCCAAGAGCTAGTGTCTCGCCTTCACAGGACTTCGATAGGAGCGTTCGGATCAGGTTTAGTAATCGTGCCTTGCTGACAAATTTACCGAAACGCGCCTCATCAAATGTGACCACACGGCTTTTCATCGCCAAAATGTGGGTCAGAACGCAAACCAACGCTTGCCTCCCATTCTGATGTTTGTTCACCAACTCAAAGACCTCAATGAGTCTTTCAAGCGTCTTACGGTCCTTTCCTCGACGGACCGCATTGTTCATGCTGAGGTGAGTGTAACGCGCAGGTTTGTTTAAGAATGGTTCGTTTGAGCCTCCCAATCTCTTTTCCAGCACATTCTGCTCGAACGGCACAACTACACCATGACACAGTGAGCGGGCATCGAAAGCCCCCTCCAATGGGGCTCCAGCCTGTAGCACAAGTGGGTTAGCCTCGGGGTTTGTGGCCTTGGCAAGCATGCCAGTTAATAGGATGTATTTGTAGGTAAGATGAGTATGACCGATAATTTGCGCAATCTTTGTTTCCATATCCAGTGGTACGCGATATGCTCCATCTTGCGCCGCTATGGTCGCGTTCTTCAATATCTGGCATGCTTGCCCACTGTCTACATTAACGTTCATCGAAAGACCTGAAATGAATTCAATTACCAACATAAAGGAAATTAGAGGCTGGAAGAATTTTAAGCAAGAGAGACTTTCGGCAGTTTCGCTGTTCTCGGGTGCTGGTGGGATGGATGTCGGATTTCAAAAGGCTGGCTTTAAGATTGAATGGGCCAATGACTTTGACAAGGCTGCTGTGGAAACTTATCGGCAGAACATCGGAGATCATATCACTTTGGGTGATGTGAGCGAGCACATCGACGGTTTGGAAAAATTCAAGGGGGTGGATTGCCTTTTTGGGGGGCCGCCGTGCCAAGGGTTCTCAGTGGCTGGCAAAATGGCACTGGACGATCCGCGCAGCCAATTGGTCAAATCTTTCATGCAGGCTGTTGAAGTTGTTCGACCACGGTGTTTTGTTATGGAGAATGTTAAAGCCCTGGGGACTCTAACCAAATTCAAGCAGGTTAGGGACGAGTTACGATCCTATGCGGATAAGCTCGGATACAAGACCGAGCTATTGCTTTTTAATTCACGAAATTTTGGCGTCCCACAATCCAGAGACCGAGTGTTTTTTGTCGGGTTTCTGGCTGGTGAACAAATTGATTTCGATATGCGCATTAAGCGCTATTTTCGACCCGAGGTTTCCTCTTTGGAGGCTATTCGCCATCTTGGCCCTCAAGGAACAGAAACGAACCCGAAGACTTGCAATGCGGTTGTCACACTTGCCGCAAACCCTGTTCTAAGACGAAGCCCATATGCTGGAATGATGTTCAACGGTCTAGGCCGCCCACTCAACCCAGAGGCTCCATGCCCAACGCTTCCGGCCTCAATGGGTGGGAATAAAACACCAATAATTGATGAGCGACAATTTTTTGGAAATAGCCAAAGCTGGGTCGAGAAATACCATGCGCACCTAATGGGTGGTGGCAAACCATATGGCATGCACGATACGCCAGATTATATCCGCAGGCTAACACTCGAAGAAGCCCGTATTCTGCATTCGTTTCCGGCGGATTATGACTTTGCTGGCGGAAAGTCGGCCATCTACAGACAGATTGGGAATGCAGTGCCATGTGGCCTCGCTGAAGCGGTTGCAATGACAACAATTGACGTTTTGCAAGTGGCAGAGCTGCCGGAAGTCAGCTTGGAACAAATGAACCTAGATTTTTCTCGCAAAGTCGTTGTGTAGGAGGCCGCAGGGAACTTAGGCTAGGACCTACTTTTGATTCGAAGCCTTTTTGACCTTCCTGCAAATGGGTTGTTCCAAGCCCATTTATCGCGAGACTGGCGCAATAGATTCAGCAAGTGAAAATACTCCGTTGGCAGGCGATGCCCACTACAACTATATGTTGAATTACCAATTGACCCAAGTATACTAATTTTCTTTGAGGTTTATTGTGGCTCGAGCTAAACATTACCATTTCAATCTTCGTTTGCTGCGGCCTGGCCGCACTGAAGCAACTGCCTTTGGTCCAAGTTTTGCCCCAGGCAAAGCCCGCGAACTTGAACAACGACTATGGGCAGGTATCGAAGGCGCAACTCTCCGTATTGGCCAAATCTACAACAACCCACCAAGCTGGAAGGAGTTTCTTCACGTTCATAGCCCCGAACTCCCTGACGACATATTCGCGAGCGGAGCAGGTGCGGTTATCTTCGTTCCGAGCGGTGACAGAATATTGGCAATTTGCTTTGGCCATGTGCATATTACCCTAAACGACGATGCCTTTGTCAGGCAATTTGGCCTGAAAGTTACCCTCAATGCAGTTCCACGTGGACAATTACGCAGCTTGGACACGGCTGCCCCCGATGCGGTAACGGTCCAGAAGCGTGTGCAGACAAGCAAGGACAGCGACCTGCAGGTCTTCGGCGTAGATATGTATCGAGACCTCGCCAGAGTTGCAGCAGGTACGCCAAGAGACACCAAATTTGCGCAGTTTGTTGCAGGCAAGGATGCTCTAAAAATCACTTCCAAGGACCAATCAGGAGACATTCAAGCGCTTTGTGATAGGGTTCTCGCGATGTATCTTCGAGACGACTACAAGGCGGATTTTTCCTGGGTCGATCGCATGCAGATTGTTTCAGAGAAGGATGTCATCGTTCAGTTGGACGTTAAGCTGTTTGAGGCATTAAATGAAATGCGAGCGGGTCAACACGCAGACCTTCATATGTCTCCACCAGAGATTGTCGATTACACCGAGGGAAACCAGCTACATTATAATGGTTTTGGCGGCCAAGGGGCGAATTTTGAGAGCCTGTCAATTGAGGATTACGTAGCCGAACTTGAAAGGTGCCATTTCGAGGGCGAGGTAATTGAACTCAAGGAAAAGCATTACATATCTGCCAAGAAGGACGATGATGAAAAGTTCAATCAAAAATGGAAAGTTTATGATTGCTTCATTTTTGAAACGTCTCTGGGGGAAGATGCAGATCAAAAGCATTACGTACTTTTTGCCGGCGCTTGGTACTGTGTAGATCAAGATTTTAAGGCCGAAGTGGACGATGCTTACGGTGCCCTTGAGAAGGTTGAAATTGTAGGAGCAACAACCTGTCTGAACGAACGGGAATTGATTGCCAATCTGGTTGATAGCCGTGAGGACCTTCTGAAATTGGATCAGCAGAAGATAAACCCGAAAGGTGTTCGTTATGGGAATATGGAGCCTTGTGATTTCTTTTCAACAAAGCGTGAGTTCATTCATCTAAAAGATGGACATTCTTCTGGTCCAATTAGTCATCTTTGGTTTCAGGGCGTCGTTAGTGCAGAGGCCTTCGTATCTGATCACGATTTCAGGGTGAAACTTCGGCGGATCGTTAAACGTGAGAGCGACAAAAAAGATTGCGGAACGGCATTTGAAGAACTGTTTCCAATGGCCACTCAAAAGCCGATCCGAACCGATTTCAAGGTGGTTTACGGGATCATGAGGAAACCCTATAAGGATGGAAGCCTAGGACTGCCTTTTTTCTCCAAAGTTAGCCTCCAAGCTGCGGTTAGGCGACTTGAAGAATTCGGAATTCCTGTTGCAATTGAACTTATTCAAAAGCCTGCATCAGATGCAGAGGCCGCCGGGGTAGAGTGATTTATACTGCGATGCGTATTCTTGCCAACTGATATTCTGTTATATGGGTGGAGGCTTCTAACGGCTTGGTTTGCTTTAAGATATTTTGGCGCCTGAGGATCAAGCACAGCCGCAGGCACTGTTTTTGATTGCCTGCGGCCATTTTTGCCCACTAAAAGGCAGGACCTTACCACTAAAAACTACGCGGCTTTTTCGTTTTCTTTTGGATCGTTAGCTTCTGCCCTTGCGGCAAGGTATTCAGCCCACCTTTGATCGTCAAAGGGACCGTGCACATGCCACTCTTGAATGCCGGACTCGACAAACTGGCGCAGTTCTTCCTCGTCTTCATCCTCGAAAAGCCCCCATTGGTTCATACCCATGAATAGTTCCTCAAGAAGTAGCTTTTTGACGCGATATCCGTTGTGCCTTGCAATACTTAGCATCAGGCCAAGTAGACGCCTTTCCTCTTCGGGCACTTTCCGGTGCAGCAGTTCCTCATACTGGTCACCGAAACAAACAAGGTGTTCTGGCAGGGTGAAGGTCATTCGAACATAATTCACGTCTTCGATTTTTGGGCGAAAGTCCTCAGTGCGAAAGTTGCGTTGGGATACGAGTTCCATAGTTGTTCTCCTAGGTTGGGTTACCGGACACCACGAGGGCGTCCACACTATGTGTTTCGTAAAATTTCATGCGCGGGGGAGCTCCTATTTGGGTTTTCTGGCGCAAATAAGGGCTCCAGCAACTAGAATCCAGAAACGAGAAAGGCCCCCGCCAATTGCTGACGAGGGCCTAAAAACTTGTTGAACTGATGGGCTTAGGCGTTCAAGCGCTTGTGTGCCTCGGTCACGTCCATCGAAGTGATGCCGCCCCGCTCCAGTTCCTGTGCATCATCGCGGGTTTGCATAAGGGCTTTGCCTATGTCGGTGTTGAGCGCCCGCATATATGCTTTTTCGAATGTTTCGCCACCCAGCTGCATTGACTTGGCCAGTTTGTCGAGTTCGGCCTCTGCCTTGCGTCGATTGTCGGCAGCAGCTTTCTTAATTTCGTTTTTCTTGGTCATGGTCTTCTCCATATTTGTAGCCGCGCGAGCGGTCTCTACATTTTGCTTAAGTTGTTCAACCTCTTGGGCCAGCTCAGCAACTTCCCGAGCTTCCGCTTCATCACGGGCCAACCGCATCAAAGCGTCTTCCAGTTCTTTCCGGCGCTGTTCCAGTTCTGCCAGTTTTGCAGCGTGCTTTTGTCCTTCGTTACTCATCGGATTGTCTCCATTTTGTCCAGTTCGGCCTGAGCCTCACGGGACACGTTGGGTTGCGGGGATGTTGACTTGATACGGAGCAATTCGACCCGCAGGCTTTTGGCCACTCGTTCCTCAGCATGCGCCAAGGCTATAGCGTGGCGCACACGGATTGGGGTATCCACGCCCAATGAGCGTGCAAGGCTAACACCACCGGCGCGGATCAACGCCTTAACCAACGGTTCGGCTGTGCGACTATTGGTTAGTGCCCGTTCAACGGCAGTCACGTCACCGCCAGCACCGGAGACTTGGCCTACATCTTTGCGAAGGGCGTCAGCATAAGCCGTCCAATTGGAAGCCAATTTATTGAGCGCGTCGTCCACAGCGGCTGCAAGCTTTGCCCGCTTGGATGTGGCATCTAATGCCGCTTCGGCCCTACGCTTTCGATTGTTGCGTTCTGCGTTATTGGCCACAAATCCAAGATGATCAGTCAATTCAGCGATTGCATCTTCCACAATAGAAGTCCGTTCAGCCAGAGCCGCGGCAGTTCCTGCCGGCTTTTTGCCAGCTATCAGCGCGTCACGGGCTTCGGTTCGGGCCTTTTCTAGCTCAACAATCAGGCGCTCACGTTCGGCACCAAGTTCGGCCAACCTCTTGGCTACTTCGTTTTTGTCCATGTCAGTCCTCGATTCATGTCGTCAGGGACCACAGAGGCCGCAACCCAGTGGCACGGCCCCTGTGTGTGTCGAGATGAGAAAAGGAGATAAAACCTCGCCACGAAAACAGATTGCCGTATTGGCTTTGTGTGGGGGACCAGCGTTTGTCTATCAGACGTTATTTGCTGGCATGTTCATCAGCCAATAAGTCCAGTTCCATCTGCCGAATAAGGCCGACCGGCACACCAGGGGTAGTCAGAAATTGGCCTGGGTTGTCTTTCACATCTGAACGGTAGGACCGCCAGCACCTTGCATTCGGGCAGTCAATGTCCTTGTCGATGAAGGCCTGCATCGCTGGTGATACCCAACCTCGAGGGAAAGCCATGCTTCCGTGAACATACCACATGGAAGCCAGTAGCCTGACTGCATTGGCCCTCATCGAGAGGCCTTGCTTTGGTGGGTGTTCATCCGTAGCCTCGGCTACCAGCGACTCGGCCGCATCCTGCGTTCTGGCATAGCGATGCAGCGGCAGTTTTGGTTGTGGGCGGGTCTCTGGTACTTGCAAGTCAGGGTCTCCGATCGTTGCCGATATTCGAAGGTATTTTGCCGCACTGGCTTTCACCAGTAAGCCAGCAAGCCGCCCAACTGACATAGGATCAGTGGGAGAGGGAGCTTAAGGCCCTAATAAAGTAGATAATTCTGCGACTTGGGGTCGAAAACATAGGATTTAGTACCGTGTTTGTTGAAGTGACCGCCCGGTTTTAGCTATTGAACGTGGACAGTTACATCGTATCCAAGGGCTTTTAGAGATTTGGAGGTTCGTCCATTTCTCGGTGGAAAGTGATCTGGTAACGCCCAGCCAACCAGCTCACCCAAAGCGCTAATTCCAAGCCCTTCGATTTTATATTTTGGATCGTTTATCGCTTTCCACAGGCGATCTGGCAAATCACCCATTTTTCCACTGTACAAGATGAACGAAAGCACTTCTTGTACATTCAGGCCGCTTGCCGTCCTAAACTTCCAAATTGTTTCGGAGAGCGCTTCTACCTTTTTATCAATTGTGTATGCTGCACCTGTCGATGGAAGCCCCACTTTGGCGTTTGGTGCTCGCCGGGCATAGTCCCTGATCGAATGAACGGCAGAGCAGATGTCTCTAAATTTTGGTTGCCCCAACTCTGCTAAACTTTCCTCGGATAGTGCATCTTTCAGAAATGGGGACGTTGTATTTAGCATAACGTCTTCACCCTCAGGGGCGTTCTTGAGGCCAGACCACCATTTGAGCGCGTTGCTTCGTGCCTTGTCTGGGTTTAATTTATTTTGCTCAAAAAAATCTACATACTTGGCTTTTCTGCCTTCAAACGTCCTTTGATAATAAAACGCGTGTAAGAATTGGTCGGCCTGCGCCCCAGATGGCGCGCTGTCAGAAATCCATGAGGGCCTGTTTTGAGGGAGGCATACTTGACTGCTAATATTCCGCAATATCTCAAGAGTGGCATACCATTCTTCGAGGAATTTTTCCCGATTTGCATCGTTAGCTTTTTTAGGGGCTGTAGTGGCCAACCCACTCCATTTCTTGACGCTAGAATTTCCCCAAAAACCTTTGTCGTCCGACTTGTTTTGTGCAAGG
>JAJRZC010000143.1 GCA_024275435.1 Alphaproteobacteria bacterium | reverse complement strand
TGCTTCATGATGCGGTTCACTGTAGTTTGACGGGGTTGCCAAATCGGGAGCTGTTTGTTGACCGTTTGTCGGTGGCGGTGCAGCGCGCTTCAATGGATGAGGGGTGTCGCCCCACTGTACTATTTCTTGATATCGACAAGTTCAAAAGCGTAAACAATTCCATGGGGCTGGTAGTGGGCGATAGCTTGCTGCTCACTGTTGCACGTCGCCTTCAACGTCACCTTGATGGTCAAGATACCCTGGCTCGGATTGGTGGGGACCAGTTTGCGATACTTATGCTGAATGAACAGGATCCGCGTGAGCTGGCTGCTCGCGCAGAGCGTATCCGTCGTTCTCTTCGTTCTGGAATCAAGATTGCCGGTCGCGAAGTGGTGCTGACGGGCTCCATTGGCATTGCTATTTATGATGGCAAGGAGGAAACGTATCTGGACCTGCTCAAAGAGGCCGAGATCGCAATGTACCGGGCCAAACGCGGGGGTGCTGACAGAATTGAGATTTTCAATGACTCCATGCGGGGTGAACGCGATGACAGGGTGGCGATTGAAAGCGACCTGCGCGTTGCACTGGAGAAAAACCAGATCAAGGTTCTGTTTCAGCCGATTGTCTATTTACCCACTGAGGAGCTTGCTGGTTTTGAAGCTCTGGTGCGTTGGGAACATCCTAAAAACGGGCTTTTAAATCCGGATTCTTTTGTTCCTGTCGCTGAGGAATCTGATCTGATTGTGCAATTGGGATCGTATGTTCTCAAAAAATCCGTTCAAACGCTTGCTCGGTGGCAGAAGATTTTACCACGCTCGGATGCTCCGTTGTTTTTGAGTGTCAATATTTCCAGCCGTCAGTTGATGGGAACCGAGCTTATTTCGGAAGTAAAACAGATTGCTGCACGTTCGTCGTTGCGACAGGGTTCACTTCGTCTTGAGATTACGGAATCTCTGGCGATGTCTAATCCCGAGCAAGCGATGGAACGCATGAAACAAATTCGTGCCAGTGGTGCGGAGATCGCGCTTGATGATTTTGGTACCGGATTTTCATCGCTGGCTTATCTGGAGCGTTTTCCTATTGATACAATCAAGCTTGATCGCTCGTTTGTGCAATCAAGTTCTGATGCTGATCGCGCCCAGTCGGCAATTGTGCGCTCGATGGTTGCGCTTGCTCATGAACTTGGAAAAAGTGTTGTGGCAGAAGGGGTCGAAGAGGCCCAGGATGCTGCTTTCCTGCGCTCTATCGGGTGTGAGTATGCGCAGGGATTTTACTACGGCGAAGCGATGAGCGAAGTCGATGCGCTTGAGTTGCTACACATTATTCGCAAGTCTGAACGCAAGCTGGAAACGCAAGGCTTCTTCAGGTCCAAACCTAAAAAGATTAAGGAAAAGGCCAAGTTACAAATTACGGATGAAACCTCGGACAAAGCAGAAAAACCCAAAAAGGTTCTGGTTAAAGATGGTTCTCAGGCCGGTTCGGTGCCCACAACAACAGGCAATGGGGTTGGGTCTTCGACGCCACCACCACCAACACACCGCGGATCAAAGGACACTTCGATTCCAGGTGGGCGAATTCCTCCAGAGGGACCCATTTCCGGTGCGGGGGACAATCGTGGGAATGGACGAAACAATGGTGCAGAAAAAGTCCAACCCGCGCAACTGCCTCCACCAATTAGAACGAGAGCTGCCCCATCCGTTCCGGTACAAAGAATGGGACCGGGGGCCGTTGGAAATGGCGCGGTTGGGAAAGTTGCCGGTGGATCGGTTCCTCAAGGAAACGGGGGCGTGCCCATGCCTCAAGGGGGAAATAGACGACCTGCGGCTCCTCCTGCACAGTCCTCAAGGCCCTTGTCGGGCGAGGCTGCAACGAATCGACCCGCGTCTGCACCCGAAGGGAAACCACAGTCTGCTCGTTCTGTCGCTTCGCATTCGTCAAGTCGAAGTGAAGGAGCTGGGAAGAGTGAAGGTAGTGGCGGAATTGGTGCTTTGCTGGATGGATTGCCACCTATCCAAATGGATCAGAATGCTGGCAGCGGTCAACATCCTGTCAGCGAACCTTCCAGTACCGATGACAGCGAAGTGACGCAGGATGCTTTTGAAAAAGATCGCAAAGCCTTTGCATCGGGGAAAGCTGGTGGCGATGCGCCTGTTTCCAGTGGCCTTGATGCTATGGACTTGTCTTCACTTCCGCCTGGAATTGCAGCTTCACTTGCTCGACTTGCGGGATCGACAAGTGGAAGAGGCGCTGATGAACCTCGTCGCTTAAGTGAAGGTGGGAGTGTGAGACCGGGGAAAAAAGTTTCCGCCCGTGGTAAGCCTGCTGCAAGAAAATAATAGCTCGGGGCTTTGTACTAGAACTAAAACATTCCGTTGGATTTTTAGGCGTGCCCGGCTTGGGAGACCAGTTGCGAGGGGTCCACGCCGATTTGAGCCAAAGCGCTTTCATACATTCCTGAAACGTCACCAGAAAAAATCAACTCTGGGGTAGCGGGGCTGTGCAACCAGCCGTTGGCTTGAATTTCGCTCTCAAGTTGTTTGGGAGACCATCCTGCATAGCCAAGCGTTAAGATTGAATGTTGCGGGCCTTTGCCTTGAGCGAGAGCTTTTAAGATATCGATTGTGGCTGTCAGGCAAATATCACCATCAATGGAGAAGGTTGAGTCCGCAATGAAGTAGTCGGGTGAGTGAAGTACGAAGCCTCGACCGGTTTCTACGGGGCCGCCTGAATGTATGGTTACCTGATCTAGTTCGTCGCGTTTTGCCGGGTTGGTGGAGTCGTGATCAATTTCAAGGCGTTCCAATAACTCGGTAAAGATTAGTTCGTTGGTGGGCTTATTGATGATCAGACCCATCGCCCCTTCTTTGGAATGGGCGCATAGGTAGACTACTGAGCGGGCAAACCGTGAATCGCGCATTAGTGGCATGGCGATCAGCAATTGGCCGACGAGATACCCGCTTTCGGATTTTGCGTCGCGTAATGATTTAATATCCATAGGGAGAGTAAACGCTATGTGGTTGGGCCTGTGAAGCAGGAATTTTCATGCATTCATAGAAATACAATTCTTCCATCGTTATCAAGAGGTGTTCATCAAGGTGTGATTGGACTTTCTGATTCGTGATTTGCGTCATTGGGGTCTTGAGAGTGATAGAATAGGGGTGATTACTCTATTTTTCTAGCCGATATGGGCTTTTGATTTCAAGTGAAGGACTGATGACTATATGAAACCTATCGTGAAGAGGGGGGGGATTGCGGCACGTGTTCACGTGTTCGCTCTGGCTGCTCTGTTCATAGTGGTGTCTGTTTTTGGTCCAGATGAGTTTGCCAAGTCGGAAGGCGCATGGAGTGCGGCTGACTTTTCACAAGTGCGGATGATTGGTGGAAGAAGGCTTGAAGGGGGCAAGGAGCAGGTTTTTGCCGGGGTCGAGATTGTTTTAGCGAAGAACTGGAAGACCTATTGGATTTCTCCTGGAGATGCTGGGGGGGTCCCTCCCAGATTTGACTGGTCTGAATTGAAGAATGTTGCTTCAGTTGAAGTTATGTATCCAGCTCCTCAACGGTTCAAGGATTTCGGTGGAGCGACAGTTGGCTATAAGGACCTGGTGATATTTCCCATACGAATCGTACCGGAACGTTCCGGAGAACCCATTGAGCTCAATTTTGATTTCAGCTATGGAATTTGCAGCACCATTTGTGTGCCGGTTACAAAGTCTTTGGCAATTTCGATTCCACCTGGGGGGATGGACACATTTCCCCAGGCCTTGAGAGAAGCGATCGCACGTGTGCCGCGTGAGGGTGTGAAACGTCTGGAGAAAGATCCAAGGCTTTCAGGGTATCGTGTCAATCTTGAAGGTGCAAAACCTGAGATCGTTTTTGATGTAGACTTTGCTGGTTATCCCTCAGGTGGCGATGTGTTTGTTGAGGTGTCGGGAGATATGTATTTACCTATGACGCGCTTCAGGCGAGATAAGCCCGGCAGGTTCGTGATAAATCTATCTAGGGTAAAGGATCGCGAAAAGCTTAGGGGAAAAGTGCTTCGCATTACCCTTGTGAGCGATATGGGTCAATCGGTTGACTATCTGAAAATCGACTGAATGCAGTAGATTTCTTATTTTGGTTGTTTCCGCTTTATGAGTTTATTGTTTGTTGATCTAATCTTTCTTGATGCAAGACATTGATATGGAGATAAGCGGATTATGACAGTTAAAGTGGGTGATCGGATACCAGAGGCAACCTTCACGGTTATGAGTGAGGATGGACCTAAGCCGGTTTCAACCGATGACATTTTTTCCGGTCGTAAAGTTGCGTTGTTTGCTGTTCCCGGTGCGTTTACGCCGACCTGTCATGAACAGCATATGCCGGGTTTTTTATCTCACCTTGAGGAGCTTTCTGGAAAAGGTGTTGATTTGGTCGCGTGTACGGCAGTGAACGATGTATTCGTTCTGGACTTTTGGGGAAAAACAACCGGTGCAGCTGGAAAAGTGACGATGCTTGCTGATGGCAGTGCCATGTTTGCGAAGAAAACCGGGTTGGAAATTGATTTGACAGAGCATGGATTGGGCGTGCGCTCGAAGCGCTATGCGATGCTTGTGGACGATGGGGTAATTAAGGTTTTAAACGTGGAAGACTCTCCACCTGCGCATGACAAATCCAGTGCTGAGACGTTGTGTTCTGCAATTGGGGATTCACTTTGATGTGAAGAGTGGTGGTTTTCTCAAGGGATGTGGAGCTTGGATCGGTCTAGATCTTGCAGTGATTTGGCACCCATCAGGATCATGTCACGTTCGATTTCCTCGCGCAGTAATGTGAGGGCGCGTTCCACTGCGGGCTGCCCACCGGCTGCAAGTGCGTAAAGATAACCTCGCCCTATCATGCAAGCGTGTGCCCCCATGGCCAGGGCTTTCAGCACGTGGGTGCCGCGCCTGACACCGCCATCTAGTATGACTTCGATTTCGTCGCCGATTTCATCTACGATTTGTTGCAGCATATCAAAGGGTGCGGCGGCGCCGTCGAGCTGCCTGCCGCCGTGGTTGGAAACCATGACGGCTGTTGCGCCGATGTCTGCAGCGCGCCGTGCGTCTTGGGGGGACAAAATACCTTTGATAGCGAATGGGCCATCCCAGGCTTTAATCAGTTGTTCGGCATCGTGCCAGTTTATTTCTGGATCGAATTGGCTGTTGATGTAGTCCATAACTGAAATAAGGTTTTTGCTATTTCCTGCATTGATAGCTGATACGACGTTGGCCAGTTGGAACTTCTCATGAAATAGATAGTTCAAGGACCACTCCCAATGGATCAAGAAGCTTATCAGGCTTTTCAGAGTCAGTTTTGGAGGCATTATCATCCCGGTTTTCAGATCTCGTTCGCGATTGCCGGCAATGGGCGTATCAACGGTCAGGCAGAGGGATGAGAAACCGGCACGTTTGCAACGCTCGATAAATTCCAGCGTCAAACCGCGATCCTTGTGAATGTAGACCTGAAAGCATTTGGGGGTCGTGTTGAGAGCACCAATCTCTTCTATGGAAACCGTGGAAAGAGTTGAGAGCGTGTAGATGGTTCCGGATTTTTGGGCTGCGCGGGCTACGGCGCGTTCGCCATCATGATGAAACAGTCGGGTCATGCCAGTTGGGGCTAGAATGACAGGCCAATCAATTTTATGGCCGAGAATGGTGGTTGCTGTTTTGGGTTTGGCGATTCCAGAAAGCGTATTGGGAACGAGTTGAACTTTTTCAAAGGCCTGGGTGTTTCGCGCAAGGGTGTATTCATCGTCGGAACCACCATCAATGTAGTGAAACAGAGGTGCAGGTAATCGCTTTTTGGCGACCTGTCGGAAGTCCTCACAATTGCGGCAGTTAGAAAATCGCATGGTGTGACCCTAGAAGGTTCTCGCTTTTGTTCGACGTGTCAGTATCCAGGTTTTTGCACCTTTGTCGAAGTTCTTGGGAGAGCGTGACGCGCTGCCGCGTGCATTTTTATCCCTGGTCTGATAAAGCATGGCGCGCAGGTGTATTTTGCTGTGGGTGGTGATCTGCCTGAAGCTTGGAATATGCTTATATTCAAAGGCTTAGGATTTGTTACTGTTTCTTTTCCAATGAGGGGAGATGGCGTAAATCCTGGATCTACAACACAATAAGTGAACTGGAAAAAAACATGCTCGAACAACTTATTCCTTTGGCCACTGGTGGGCTTGGTGGCTTGCTTGGTGGCAATGCCGCGGGCGCAATGTTTCGCAAGTCCGGTATGAACACGGCTTCAAGCTCAATTGTTGGTTTGATCGCCGGTGCGCTGGCAACTCAGTTCTTGGGCCCGACGTTGGGTCCAATTGTTGGCAGCGTAATTGGTTCGGGTGGACTTGATGCGGTCTTGGGTAACTTACTGTCGGGGGCAGGCGGTGGCGGCGTTGGCGCCATTTTGTTTGGATTGGTCAAGTCGATGATGAATAAGTAGAAGCACTTTTCTTGAGGAGGGGAACCGAAATGGTTCCCCTTTTTTATTGCTAAGACTCGTTTCTTATTTTTTTCTTATCTTATGCAGCAGGATATGAGCCGCTCTTTGTTAAGGGGGCGGTGGGTTATGTCGCGGCGAGCTCTGTTATTCTTGATTTTTATGTTGGGCTAATCCTTCTCTGGCGAGTTCGTCGGCGCGCTCATTTTCGGGGTGGCCCGCATGTCCTTTGACCCAGTGCCATTCGACATCATGGAGTTGGCGCAGTTCGTCGAGTCGTTTCCAGAGATCTTCATTTTTAACGGGCTTTTTGGCGGCGGTTTTCCATCCGTTGCGTTTCCATCCATGAATCCATTTGGTGATGCCATCCTTCAGGTAGCTGCTGTCTGTGTGGAGCTCTACGGATGTGGAGCGTTTCAGTGCTTCCAAAGCTTTGATGGCGGCGAGTAGTTCCATGCGGTTGTTGGTTGTTACCGTTTCGCCGCCGCATAGTTCTTTTCGATGCTGTTTGAGTTTTAATATTGCTCCCCAGCCGCCTGGGCCTGGGTTTCCAGAACAGGCACCGTCGGTATAGATCACAGTTTTTTCGGGGGTGTTTTCGGTCATGGAGTCTTAGCTGTTAGGATTGATGCCCGTAGTCGGCAATGGAGGTGGCGGTTTCATGAAAGCGTAAGCGCATGATGTAGTCGGTGGGGTTATGAGGGATGACAACAGCATCTTGCGGAGTGTTGAGCCAGTCGTAACAGCGCGTTAACAGGAACCGCATGGCTGCACCGCGCGCAAGTATCGGCATGGCTTCGCGTTCTATTGTGGAGAGGGGGCGAAGCTTTTCGTAGCCTTTCAATAATGCGCGGCCCTTGGTGATGTTGAAAGCGTAATCGCGCTCGAAACACCAAGCATTCAGACAAATGGCAATATCGTAAGCGAGGGCGTCGTTGCAAGCGAAGTAGAAATCTATCAGTCCGGAAAGTTTGTTTGAAAGAAAGAAGACGTTGTCGGGGAACAAGTCGGCGTGGATGACACCTGTTGGCAGGTCATTTGGCCATTGCTGTTCAAGCTGGGTGAGATTGTTTGAGATAAGTTGTGGGAGTGTTTTGGAAATACTCTGAGCGTCGGATTGGAAATTTTCATAGAGTGGACGCCAGCCCGACAAGCCTAGGGCGTTGGCGCGGGTGAGCTTGAAGTCTTGGCCGGCAAGATGAAGCTTGGCAAGGGCCGCTCCCAGTTGTTCGCAGTGATCTTTTGATGGCCGTCCGACGCAGAATCCATCAAGAAAAGAGACCAATGCCGCGGTACG
>JAJRZC010000001.1 GCA_024275435.1 Alphaproteobacteria bacterium | reverse complement strand
CTCGACGCGCTAAATCAACAATGTTAGTCGTTTCCATGGTGGTGTATCTCCTTTGGTTGGGCTGCTGTCTCACAACAACAAATCAACCAGATACGCCGCCAACCTTCAAATACTCAAACACCAGATTCAGTCATAACTCGCGACCATCACCTGCGTCCAGCAATGCAATTTCGCCACGGCGGATCATAATTTCAGCGAGAGGCTCCAGTATATTCTCTTCTGTAGGCTCCTTCTTTTCTAGTTCTGAAAGTTTTTGGCGCAGCAATGCCGCTGTGCCTCGTTTGAACGCTCGTGCAGTCGGGTTTTCCGATTCCATTTTAGCATTACGACCATCGACTGATATTTTCTGAAACCGTTCTGCCGCTATTCGCAAGATGTTCTCGGTCTCCTTAAAATGTGACCCAAATTGCAACAAAGGCTGCTCTCCGCCAACGTCCGCTCCACGAGCGACGTCAAATACTTGACGTAAAATAGCAGAAAGGCTGTGCTATGCCAGAATATCCTCATCGTGGCGAATTTCTACAGGAGACTTACCCTGAGCACCTGCTTCATCTTGAAGAAAGCTGGGAGGTAATCGAGGCAGCAGTTGTCCGAGCCCACCGAGCCCTTGACCCAAGAACTTTGGTCGTTTTCGACGATCGGACTGTAGCGGGCCCTCGAACTGTGGCAAAAGGAAAGCATGAATAACGCCCGTATCTAGGAGAACAGATATCTGGCCTTGATCTTCTTGGGTAAATCGTAGCGTCTCCGTACGTCCAAGCGTTTCACAATGTAGGAAGGCAAGGGCTTTGAGGTATTCGATGTTTTCTTTGTGTATGGCCATTTATGCCGCCCTGCCTTTTGGTGCCAAATTTTCGATAAGAAATGCGGTTAGTTCAACCAGATCAGTAGAGTATATTTCATGGTCCCTCATCTGAACAACTTCACTTGTCACGAGGTTAAGCAGCAAGTTCTTTTCACCAAAAAGGTTACTCATATTTTCGTAAGATAAACTTGGGAACGCCTCAATTTCAGATTGGCTCGGATCGAAGAGGTGTTCTTCTACTTTTTGGATTGCTTCGTCCAGCGTTTTTGGCGCTCTAGATTGTTTTGAAATACCTATCACCGTTTTGTTCCACACGATGACTCGCCGCGGAGTTGATACAAGTGTTTCTTCCATAGCCAAAATGATCTCTGCCTCCAAACACCGATCCTGAAAAGATGTAGTATAGATGCAGTTAATCGCGCGGTTGAAGGCGAATACGGTACCAATTGGCACCTTGCCAAAATATGCTGTTTTCCCCAATAGGTCAGAAGGCAGTTCCTTTATGGCCTTCGCCGAACAAGACAGGATTACTCCATCTTCGACTGTGCGATCCTCGCTCAGATGCACGGTTGCATGTCGCCCTGCAACCGTGGCGTTCAACAGAATCTCATTCCGACTATTAGCTTCAATATGCACGGGTGATCCGATGCGGCATGGTTCTTCAGGCAGTGTCCAATCATGATCGGGATCCAGTTCAACCAATTCTGACAATGGAACGATGTTAAAAATCGATTGAAAAAAGCTCTTCCGTAGCTCGATTATCTCGATGGTTGCTTCGATGTGATCGACGCGCCCACCTTGCTCAAATGAAGTTTGGCGTAAATGGAATCCATCTGTGGCTAAGTCGAAGAAACTCTTGAGCACCACAGCACAGGCTTGATTGTGAAAGAAAATAACCGCACTGACAGGAGTTATGACTGAATCTGGTGTTTGAGTATTTGAAGGTTGGCGGCGTATCTGGTTGATTTGTTGTTGTGAGACAGCAGCCCAACCAAAGGAGATACACCACCATGGAAACGACTAACATTGTTGATT
>JAJRZC010000142.1 GCA_024275435.1 Alphaproteobacteria bacterium | reverse complement strand
TTCATGGCAGGCATAGATGGGGGAACAAACAACAACTGTCGTTTGATTTTGGTGATTGATATGGGACGAGACAGATCAACCGATGCGAGGCTCAGCTTTGGCGGATTATTGCTTTGCGAACTGAGCGGTTGTTGTGAGCTCTCCGCGGCCTGCGCTCCATTTAAAGATTTTTTCTTATCGCTTTTTGCTGCGTGTATCTTTGGTTGGGTGTCTTTGTTGCCATTGCTTTTCGAAATTGCAGTTTTACCAGCTTCCTCAAGCAACCATCGGAACAGATCCTTGATGTGAATCATGCCATGGGGATCATCAAGCGTGTTGGAGAATATGGGAACGCGTGAAACGCCAGCTTCCTCGAAGGTTGAAAGCAAGTCTTGGATGCTCTCGCTTTCGTCCAGGGCGATGATGTCGACGCGGGGAACCATGATGTCTTCAACACGGCTTTTTCCAAATTTCAAAAGCCTGCGAAGCATGGCGCGTTCTTCGGCGGAAAAAGCCTCCGTCACGCCCGGCCCTTCCCGCAGCGCGTACTCGATGGTTTCTCTCAGCGAGGGTTTGCCGGAAAGCCCCAGACGCGCACGCAGATTTGATAGCCAACCTGTTGATTGCGCTGTTGCCCACTCCTTTGCTGCCTGTGACAGGGAGGAGGTGGGGAGAACGTTCGTTCGGTCTGTGTCTGTACTCATCTTTCCGATTGATTAAAGCCTGTAAGGCTGCGTGTGCGTCTCAATTGTGACCACTCAAAGGATTTGGGGCGAATTGATTGAGTATATGCCAAGGTGGTAAAATGTTCACTCACATAAAAAAGACTGTCTTTTCGACCCCATTTCCGGGGGTTTTGGTGTTTTAGCAACTGATAAAGGCTCAAATTACACCCGATCCGAGTAAGGGTCGGGAATACCTATTGTGTTAAGAATTCTAATTTCCAGAGCCTCCATCTGCTGTGCATTGTCTTCTGTTTCATGATCGTAACCGGCCAAGTGAAGCACACCATGCACTAGTAGGTGCTGAAAGTGACTTTTAAACGGTATATTGAGATTGGAAGCTTCTTTCAGAATGGTTTGTTCGGCCATTACGATATCGCCCAGGTAAACCCGCTTTCCCAGTTTGTGATTGGCCATCATAGACGTGTTCATAGAATTTTGGAACGACAGAACATTGGTGGGTGTGGGCTTGCCTCTAAAATCTTTATTTAATTCTGCGATATGCGTGTCGCTGGTCAGAGCGAGTGTCGCTTGGTGAATGACTCCATCACTGTCTTTGAGGGTTGAGCGGCCCAGGTGCTTGGTGATTGCCCGTGCTGTCTCATCTATCAAGGATCCAATTGGTTCCAAACCGTTCCAATGGCCCTGCTCTTTTACGACATCGATTGAAAGCTTTGACAATGCTAACCGGTCCGTGCAGGCCCTCTCTTCAAATTCACATTCAGATTTAGATTCACATGAAACGGCGCCTTTGCCGGGTGCCGGTTTTGCAAAAATAGAATTGTCGCTTTGATTGCTCATCTGGTGTGGGTTTAGGAGTCCTTATGGTTTAAGCTTTTTTCGCGTCATCATAGGCTTTGACGATCCGCCCGACCAGCTCTCGGCGGACGACGTCGCGACTGGAGAAGCGGACGTGCTCGATGCCGCGAACTTCTGAGAGCAAACTGACCGCTTCTTCAAGGCCAGAACGGGTTCCCGAAGGAAGGTCAATCTGGCTTGGGTCACCGGTCACCGCCATCTTGGCGTTTTCTCCCAGGCGGGTTAAAAACATCTTCATCTGCATGCTTGAAGTGTTTTGGGCCTCATCCAGAATAATAAAGGAATTCGCCAAAGTTCGGCCACGCATGAACGCAAGCGGTGCAATTTCAATAATGCCGTTTTCGAGATCGCGTTCAACCTTTTCGGGTGGCAACACGTCATAGAGCGCGTCATAGAGCGGCCTCAGATAAGGGTCAACCTTGTCGCGCATATCTCCAGGCAAGAAGCCCAGACGCTCTCCTGCTTCCACGGCGGGACGCGAGAGGATCAATCGCTCTACGAGGCCGCTCTCCAAACATTGGGCTGCAAAGGCGACTGCAAGATAGGTTTTGCCAGTGCCGGCAGGACCCAAACCAAACACCAGGTCCGAGTTTGAAAAGGCTCTGATGTAGTCGCTTTGGGCGGGTGTTCTTGCTTTGATGACCTTTCGCCGTGTTGCAATCTGGGCTTGACCACTACTTTGTTTGTGGTGGGAGGTTTCTTTGCGTGCGTGCCTGATCAATCCGTCGAAATCTCCAGCGTTGAGGGTTTCTCCAGTTACAACACGAGCATAAAGCTTTTCCAGCACTTCACGGGCGATGTCGCAGCTATTGTCAGGTCCGTTTATGGTGATGACATTGCCATGAGCGACGGCGGTTATTCCCAGCCGATCCTCAAGGATAGCCAAGTTGACGTCATGCTCACCCAAGAGATGGGGCATATGGCGATTTTCTTCAAAAGGGACGACCAAACGTTTGTTAGGGCCTTGGTTTTTTTTCTGCGCCTTGCCCGGTACGGTCACGGGCTGCCCGCGAAAGCCTGTCAAATCTCTGATCTCCCTTGAGGCATTTGCCTCCGCAAAAGTTACCCATGTTGTACTTCCAGGGTAACATATTTGTGGCTTTGGTCTAATCTCTTGGGCTGCAATTTAGGCGGCGCGTATGACGCCCGTGAGACTATGAGAGTTGGCTGAAGAGATCTCCACAGGGACAATGTGGCCCAGATGGCCAGGGTCGCCATTGGTGTGAACCAGCTGCAAATAGGGTGATCGACCCACAATCTGCCCCTCGTGGCGCCCGCTTCGTTCAAATAAAACCGGGAATGTTCTGCCAACACAATGGGCATTGAAGGTTTTTTGTTGTTTTGCCAGAAGCGCTTGAACGCGGGCGAGGCGATCTGATTTTACCTCATCAGGAACCTGATCTGCGATTGTGGCTGCTGGCGTGCCGGGTCGTGCGCTGTATTTGAATGAAAATGCCTGAGCGAAACCAATTTCTGAGACGAGATCCAATGTTTCTTGGAATTCGCCTTCTGTTTCACCTGGAAAACCCACGATAATATCAGTCGATAGTGCAATGTCTGGACGAGCACTACGGATTTTCTTCACCACATCACGATACTTTTGAGCAGTGTGCTTGCGATTCATTGCAGCCAAGATCCTATCGGCGCCGGCCTGGAAAGGCAGATGCAGATAGGGCATCAATTTTTCTTGCACACGATGGGCTTCGATTAGATCGTCGCTCATGTCGTTGGCATGGCTTGTTGTGTAGCGCAGGCGCTTGATGCCTTCGACCTTAGCCAGTATCTCAATGAGTTGCGCCAAAGATGCTTGGCGACCATCAAGTCCTTGTCCGTGGTAGGCATTAACGTTTTGACCGAGCAATGTGATTTCGCTGACGCCGCGACGCACAAGGCTTTCCGCCTCCTTAACAAGTTCATTGACGGGGCGCGAAAATTCCATGCCACGAGTATAGGGCACAACGCAGAAGGTGCAGAATTTATCGCAGCCTTCCTGAATGGTCAGGAAAGCGGCCGCTTGAACAGATGCGTTTGATACGGCGCTCCTGGAAATTGCGTCATTTGAGGCGTTACTTTTAATCCCGGCATCTCGAGCGGGAAGGTTCGCGAATTTGTCCTCATCAGGGAACGCGGTATCGACTAACCGACGCGACTCGGTTTTGGCGCGAAACAAAAGATCGGGGAGACGGTGGTAGCTTTGGGGACCGACGACAAGGTCGACAACGGGAGCGCGTTTGGTGATTTCCGCGCCCTCAGCCTGGGCCACGCATCCGGCGACAGCGACCTGTGTTTTTTTTCCCTCAGTGAGGCGCTGCTCTTTAATATCGCGGATGCGGCCAAGCTCCGAATATACCTTTTCGGCTGCCTTTTCGCGGATGTGACAGGTGTTGAGAACTACCAGATCCGCATCTTCGGGACTATCGACGCTTGCATACCCATAGGGTGACAGCGCTTCGATCATGCGCTCTGAATCGTAGACGTTCATCTGGCAACCGAACGTTTTGATGAAGACCTTACGTGATCCCGGCATCAAAGCCTCTCCTTATGCCTCTTTATTCAAGAGCTTATCTGATTTGCGACGATAACAGGGGAGAATTCCGTTTGTATTAATCCGACGGAGCCTAATTCGCCATGCAGATCCAATTTTCAACAAACACTGATCATGCTGCATTGCAATATATCTTATGTGTCTTGTCCAGGTGTTTGTGACGAATTTCTAAAATTCTGTCTGTGTCGAACACAAATGCCGCTATGGGAGTGGTGGGCTAGGTCTTGGTCATGCTTTATCTGGCTCATGGCAGCCAGCTTTATAGTGCTGTTTTTGGGATTTTTATGGGATTTTCCGCTTCTCACTAGCGCATCCCTTTCCTTGGTTTTACCGAAGCGTGCTGGAGGCTGGGCGCTTTTCTTTGTTCTTCTGTCGGCTTTGTTACATGGAAATCTTCATTTTGTTCGCGATGGCGAAGTATTCTGACTAGATTTTTACGAACTTCCTCTTCGCTTTGATT
Organism: Alphaproteobacteria bacterium; assembly: GCA_024275435.1. Classification (GTDB taxonomy): domain Bacteria; phylum Pseudomonadota; class Alphaproteobacteria; order Rhizobiales; family Hyphomicrobiaceae; genus JAJRZC01. The sequence goes on along the minus strand of JAJRZC010000142.1, from coordinate 4,309 downwards.
GGCTAGGTGCTTACGGTCCTTAAACTTTGATACGGGGACCGGAACTCCTATTTTTATCTCCACATCAAGTGGCCCGGCTTTCAGCAATTGCCAGGCGTGGGACAACATCTCCATATCCCCATACCAGCCGATGATAGGGCGATCTGCTCTTCCTATTGGAACGCCGTGAAGGTGCGTGTAGGCAAGTGCTACGGTCTGGACCACGGCCGTTTCAGTGACAGGGTTTGAACTGCCCGATTTCTCCGCATTTTCAACTGGAATGTTTTTTGAATTTTTCCGACCCGGCATTGTGGCGGCAAAAAGCGAGCTTTTAAACGGCAGGACGGAGTTACCATCGCTTGATGTGCCTTCGGCAAAAAGAACCAGCGTGTCACCGGCTTGAAGCCGGGCACGGATCTCATTTGTGGTTCCCTCGACGGCGGTGCGCCGTGTGCGATCCACGAAGACCGTTCTTTGAAGACGAGCAAGCAATTTTACGCCGGGCCAACCACTGACTTCTCTCTTGGCAATAAATGAAACCGGTGCAACGGCTGAGAGGACCGGGATATCAAGCCAGGAGGTATGATTTGAGACCAACAGAACTGGTTTGTCCTTTATGACTTCTCCCTCAATGTGAAGCCTGACACCCAGGACCCGGCAGACTTGGCGATGATACCAATGGGGAAACGTGCGCGCACGTTTCGGGGATAGACGCAATAGGAGTTCTTGGACAGGTAGGAGTGGGATTGTCAGCCCGGCAAACCCTGCTAGTAGAAGCCCGGCACGCATGGCCCCCATGAACTACTCCCTTTTGTTGTTTCTTTTTCGAGCTGAACGGTTGGCTTGAGCCACCAAGTCTAGAATGTGCGTGTCATGGTAACAGCGTCAACCTTAGTTCCGTCTGCTCTTTTGTAGTAATCTTGGCGGCGGCCCGTCTCTTCAAAGCCCAGTTTGGAATAGAGTGAAAGGGCTGGTTCGTTGTCGCACGCAACTTCAAGAAACATCTTCTTGGCTTCAGCTCGCTTGGCAGCTCTGGTCAGTCCTTCAACCAGACTACGACCAAGGCCAAATTTTTGAAACGGTTCTAATACACCGATAGCAAGAATTTCAACCTCCTCACCTATCAATCGGCCCATGATATAGCCTGCAGTTAGAGGAGGGTTTTCAGGGTTCAGCCTGATTTTTACCAGCAAGGAGTTTGAACAAGGGTTTGCCAAAAGCGTTCGGATTTCATCCTCTCCCCAGTTCAGGTCCTGCATCTGGATTTGAATTTGCGCGATCTCGTTTGCAGTCTCTGGACCTGCCCACAACAATGAAATTTGTTTTTGATCAATTTGTGCTTTGTCTGATTGTGTCATTGCGATACTCGAGGAATTGATTTTCCCGTTTGGGGCTTAGCGTCTGGTGGGCGAAGATATAGCGGACGTAAAGAGTTTACAGCTTCCATATGGATGCCTGTCGCATAAGTTGCATCGGGTTGAAGGTCTTTTTGTTGCATACGAACGGGACGGTGCCGGGTATCTGCTGCTTTTTGGAAAGCCGCTGCTCCGGTTCCAACCACGATTGTGGGAGACGAGACAAGGCCAATTGCTCTGGTGGGAGTCAGCAGCTGAGGCTTTGTCAATGGTGGGTTTTTCGCATTTTCGAAGAGCTGGATATAAATTGCGTCGCGACGAGCGTCCATGGTTGCGGCCAGGACGTGATCGGCGCCAGTCGGTCCAAGGGTCTGTTGGGCTTTTGCTGCAAGCAGGGCAAGGCTTGAAAACTCAAAGACCGGGAGCCTTGTCGACAGCGCCAATGCACGGGCAGTGGCCACGGCTATACGCACACCGGTAAAGGTTCCAGGGCCTGGAGAGGTGGCGAGGCCATCCAAATCACCAAAAGAAACTGAGGCACGTGACATTACCTCTTCGATCATGGGTATCAGACGAATGGCCTGACCTGTTTCCATGGGCTCATAAGAGGAGGCCAAGACAGAGCCAGAATGTGACTCACCTTGGAGCCCCAATGCCGAGGGCACGGACCTGCAAGACGTAGTCTCTGAAGTGCTAATCACTGCTACAGAGCACGCCGAAAACGATGTATCAAATACCAGAAGCCGCATGCTGGCCTGTTTAAGTTATGTCTCGGAGATCTACATCGGGCGAGCGGATACAATATCTATTGAATTGAAAAAACCGCCGTGCCTTCCCTGCGCGTTTTTTCGCGCGGTCGTCTACCATCCTGCGCTTCTTTATTTGCGCAGCCGCCCAAGCTTCCCCATGCCAGTAGTACACCGGGTAATGCTCATTTGGCCATAGCTAATTGGGATTTGACTAGGTTTCGTGATTTGACACCAAGACTTTGTCCTAGAAAGTGCAAGAAAAGCAAAACAATGTCTAGCAAAGACGATCAGGACACACGCCTTTGGGATTTCTGGAGCGGCCAGCCCGAAGCTTTTGCGAGGACACTTTTCCTAGACGCTTGTCCTAGACGTATGCGACGAGTCTTTTTCTTCTACCACTACGACTACACGGCCTGAACTTCCTGCACGTCGGGGCAGAAATGTTTGAGTAGGTTTTCAATGCCGTGGCGTAGCGTTGCCGTTGAGCTGGGGCAGTTGGAGCAGGCGCCGTGCATGTGTAAATAGACAATGCCATTGCGATAACCGGAGAAAGTGATATCGCCACCATCCTGAGCGACGGCGGGTCTTACACGAGTTTCCAGGAGTTCTTTTATGGTTTCTACGATTTCCTTGTCTGCGGGATCATAGTCTCCGTCAGGAACTTCTTTGCTGCTTTCGCCTGCTGTTTCGCTTACGGGAGCACCTGACATGTAGTGCTCCATAATGGCGCCCAACACCATTGGCTTGAGGTGCTGCCATTCTGTTTCGCCCTTAGTCACGGAAATAAAATCGGAACCTAAAAACACGCCTTCGACACCTTCAATGTCAAACAGACGCGCTGCCAATGGGGAACCTTCCGCATCGGTTTTGGTCCGGTACTCAGCCGTACCCGCACCTAAGACATCCTTGCCAGGTATGAATTTCAGCGTTGTGGGGTTCGGTGTCACCTCTGTTTGGATAAACATGTCTTACAAGTCCTGTCTTGAGAAGATCATTTGGTGGTGGTGCTTGCTGTAATCCAAGTTACCAGCGAAACCCAGATGCCTGCAGCAACCAGCAACTCGTTCTTCTTTTTAGAAACATTCTAGGTAACTGAGATAGTAAATCTAAGGCGGATTGTCGAGGTCAGCCTTAAAGATTCCTCGTGGAAACTGGCAAAAAAACCCGAAAATAAGGAGATCGCTGATCAGGCAAGGGCCTGGATTTCCTGCAAGGTGAGCTCGCCTGGAACAATTGTGATGGGAATGGGAAATTTACCCGCGTCTGTTCCTGCTGCGAGAGAGGCGACCAAGGGGCCGGGGCCGGCTTTACTATCTGCGGCCGCGCCAAGAATAAGGATCGCGAGATCTTCGTCTTCGTCAATAGCCTTGACGATAGCTTCGACTTTGGTCCCTTCAAAAATCACTTCTTCGGTTGCGATATCCATGAAACCATCGTTGTTGAGCTTACGCCGAAATAGCCGAAACAAAGCCTTGGCCTTGGCTGTTTCCTCTTCAAGCTGAACTTGGCGGACACCTGCCCAGTGTTGAAAATCCTGTGGTTCGATCACATACAACATCACGATGGAACCACCGGAATGTTGGACACGGCACGCGGCATAATATAGCGCTGCCTCAACCTCCTGAGAGGTATCTATGACGAGCAGAAACTTGCGGCGATGACCAGTTTCGAATGAACGGCGCTTTCTCATGGTTTCAATGCTGCCATTTCACAGGAGGTATCACAACCGATGAATTACTTTAGGGATGATGGCCCACAAGCTTTTTGGTTGGCGTTAACTTGTTGGGGCGCAACAAAAGACTGTTCGTGAACCACACTTTCAGTCTCAAGACCGTAAGAAACCAACAATATCCTTCACGTTGTCCATGATAGGCTGAGAAATGTTGCGGGCTCGTTGGGAACCGTCGGCCAAGATGCGGTCAAGTTCTGCTTCATCGGACATCAGGCGTTTGATCTCATCTGCTAGCTTGCCCAGGGTATCAACGCAAACATCGCTGAGTGCCGATTTGAGAGTTGAAAATTGTGCGCCGCCAAATTCGCTCAAAACTGCGGACTTGGATGAGCCGGACAGGGCCGCGTAAATGCCGATCAGGTTTTGAGCTTCAGGTCGATCTTTTAGGCCAGCTTCTTCTGAGGGTAAAGCATCGGGGTCAGTTTTAGCTTTCCTGATTTTTTTGGCAATGGTGTCCTTGTCGTCGGTCAGGTTGATCCGAGATAAATCTGAAG
>JAJRZC010000141.1 GCA_024275435.1 Alphaproteobacteria bacterium | reverse complement strand
GTAAGGCCCAGATTCTCTCCGAGCTTTTCCTGGCTCATCCCAAGCAGCATGCGTCGTAAACGCACCCTTGTGCCGACGTGGACATCTATAGGATTAGGGCGTCTCGGCCCCCCTTTTTCCTTCGTCTCAACCACTTCGCTCTGTTCCTTCTGGACATTTACGCTGAAACACTGGACGGAGCTTGTTTCACTACCATTCAGCACAATTCGTAGGTGTAGGCCAATGGATCGTCAATTACCGGTAAGGCCGCACTGGATCCTTCAAATGGTGTGTCTCTGAAATGAAACACTTAGGCGGATCCGAAAAAAACATACTGCCGATCAGTGTTCTGACTTACAAGACCGATGCGACACTAAAAACATTGCTAACGCAAGGAATACTAAGGCGTTTAGCATAAATAATGTGTCATTCCAAATGGCGTAGAGAGTTTCTGGGCGGGCTGCCGGAAGGTCATTATCAATGGTGCCTGTGACATTAAGGTCCATTTTGCTCAGTGTACGTCCATATGGATCGATAATTCCTGAAATGCCATTATTCGCTGAGCGGATGAGCGGCAAACCTTCTTCGACGGCCCTGACACGACTGATATGAAAATGTTGATACGGTCCCGTTGTGTTGCCGAACCATCCATCATTGGTAAGATTGATGAGCAGACCAGGGCGTTTGTCGGTTGCGATGACTTGGCCTGGAAAAATTACTTCATAGCAAATCAGCACACCTGCAAGTGGTAGTCCCGGGATTTTTATAAGTGGGCGCGGCGTTGGGCCAATTTCAAAGCCCCCGCGCAGACGCGTCAGCGAACTCAGGCCGATCGCTTCAAAGGTTGTTCGAAATGGAAGATATTCCCCAAAGGGGACCAAATGGGTTTTGTCATAAAGGGCTTCAAGTTTTCCGGAGGCGTTAAATGACATCAGGCTATTGAAAACGCGCGGCCTAGCGGGGACTTGAGTTTGCTGTTTTTCCGTGGGCTTCTTTGTGCCTGCCCCTGGGCCCGTTTTCGCGGACGTATCTGGTTTTGGGGCAGAGCGCGGATCTTCATAAGGTATTTCATCTGTGCTGGCGGAGGCATTCTCAACACGTAGGGCACCGGCAATTAAATGACTCTGGTCTGGCAGCAATTCTTTGATCCGCTGCAAGGCAATGGGATTTTTCAAAGGCAGAAATGGCATGGAAGCCTCGGGCCATATGACATGTGTGATGCCGGCCATGTCGTCGAAAAGACCTTGCTCGTTGGTACGCGAGAGGGCCAGATGTTTCTCAAATATGCCTGATTGCTTTTCTCCCTGCCACTTTTCACGCTGGGGTATGCTGGGCTGTACGAGCCGCAGCTTCACACCGCTTACGAATGTGGTGGGGTTTCTCGCCAATTGATTGACGCCAAACACGTACATGGCCAGAAGCGGCGTACCGGCTATCAAAATGGAAACCAGCAACGCATTGCGAAAAGACTTTGAATTTGGTTTTGCATCTGAGAGCAGAACGATAGGTGTCGCGCAAACAAGGACCACCCATAAGGTCATGCCATACACACCGATGAGGGATGCCGTTTGCATCAAGGACAGGGGATAGGTGAAGGCATAACCAAAGACGTTCCATGGAAGACCGGTGAGAGCGTGGCCGCGCACCCATTCACCGATGCCAATCACGAACGCCAAGATAAAGAGTCGGGCAAGTCCCTTGGGCCAAAAAAGACGTGCGGCAGCGATGGTAACCGCAGTAAACAAGGCCAAACCGGCAGGCATAAGCACGATGACCAGAGGCATCAGCCAACCGAATATATCGGCCTCGACGAGAAAAGCCTCGCCAATCCAGTAGAGACCGAACAGGAAGTAACCGAAACCAAACCACCAGCCATCTACGGCGGCGGTACGCAGCTCGCCCCAGCGCATCTGACGCGTGCTTTTCACTGCCTCAAGAGAAGATGTTGCTGCACTATCAAGAAGCCAAACCAGAATTGGAAAAGTAAAAAAAAGGATCGGCCAAAAGAAAAAAGGCGCCATGGAAAGTACGGAAAGGGCACCAGCGACAAAGGCTAAGGTTCGCCGCCGCCAACCTTGAGCGGAAGAGACAGTCGTGCGAGCGAATTCAAGAAAGGCGCTAGAACGGGTCAACAATGCATCGACCAAACCAGTTGTGGGCTTCGTAGAAGGGCTCACTTGGAAACATCCGACAAAGTATCGGTAAGTTCTGAACGTTTGGTATTGTTTATCCGTTCGATATTTTGGGGCACATGGACTTTAAGCGTTTTAATTCGACGTGGATCCGCGTCCAAAACTTCAAACTCGATCCCGGTGGGATGTCGTACAATCTCTCCTCGCGAAGGAACGCGCCCCACAAGTGCGAACACAAGTCCTCCCAAGGTGTCGATTTCTTCTTCCTGTTCGGGGTTCAATAATTTGCATTTGAGATGCTCTTCCAGCTCTTCAAGAGGTGTGCGTGCTGAGGCGATCAAGCCGCGTTTTGGGTCATGAATGATGTGTATGATTTCAGCATCGTCATGTTCGTCTTCGATGTCTCCAACAATCTGTTCAACAAGGTCCTCAATGGTTACCAGGCCATCGGTGCCGCCGTATTCATCAATGACAAGAGCCATGTGATTGCGGGTTGATTGCATTCTGATCAAGAGGTTCATGGCAGGCATAGATGGGGGAACAAACAACAACTGTCGTTTGATTTTGGTGATTGATATGGGACGAGACAGATCAACCGATGCGAGGCTCAGCTTTGGTGGATTATTGCTTTGCGAACTGAGCGGTTGTTGTGAGCTCTCTCCGGCCTGCGCTCCATTTAAAGATTTTTTCTTACCGCTTTTTTCTGCGGGTCTCTTTGGTTGGGTGTCTTTGTTGCCATTGCTTCTCGAGATTGCAGTTTTACCAGCTTCCTCAAGCAACCATCGGAACAGATCCTTGATGTGAATCATGCCATGGGGATCATCAAGCGTGTTGGAGAATATGGGAACGCG
>JAJRZC010000140.1 GCA_024275435.1 Alphaproteobacteria bacterium | reverse complement strand
CGGGGTGATTGGGCGTGATGGCGCTTTGCCATGGCGGCTTTCAAGCGATTTGAAGCTTTTTCGTAAGATGACCATGGGCAAGCCTGTGATTATGGGGCGGCGCACGTGGCAGTCGCTGTTTCGCCAACCGTTGGATGGGCGCGATAATATTGTCGTGACGGGGGACCGGTCTTTTCAGGCTCCCGGCGCCACCGTTGTTCATGATGTTGAAAGAGCAGTGCGCCTCGGGCGGCAGTTTGCAAAAGAACGTGGCGTCGAAGAAATCATGGTTATTGGTGGTGCCGAGGTCTACAAGTCACTTTATAGCGCGGCGACAAGAATGTACTGGACCCAGGTTCATGCGGATGTGGTGGGAGATACCACTATGAATCTGCTGGATAGTTCATGTTGGCGGGAGGTGTCTCGGGAGCCGATTATCCTGGGGAAAGGTGATCAGTATGCTGCCACCTTGGTGGTTTATGAGCGCATTAACGTGAAAGAATGAGTTTATGGCGGGCGGAAATGGTGCTGGTGCTCAAAAAATCATGGCGATAGCCTATTCGAGCTATTCAACCTAATGCCTAATTTCTTGAGCTAAGACTTGTCTTTCTTGGTATGAGGGTCCATGTGGATGCTACGGCGATGTGATGCGAGATAATCGTAGCCGCCGGCAATATTTTTCCAAAAAGAACGAGGCGATAGGCGAATGGCCTGGAATCAGCAAAATGGTGGCGGCGGCTGGAAAAGCGGCGGTGGCAATGGTGGCGGTCCCTGGGGACAGGGCGGCGGCGGCAAGGGAGGTGGTCAACCGCCCGATTTTGAGGAAATGCTTAGACGCGGTCAAAGCAGAATGAAAGATGCTATGGGTGGCGGCGGTGGCGGCGTGCCTGGAATTGTCTGGATTTTAGGCTTTATTGGTGGCGCGGCAGCTTTGCTGTTTTATCAATTTACATTCACTGTAAAGCCTGACGAGCTGGGTGTTGTTTTACGATTTGGAAAGTACGAGTACCAAGCCGGGCCTGGATTGCACTTCAAGTTTCCCTATCCCGTCGACGAGGTGTTGTTGCCGAAAGTGACGCGCGAGAATTCGGTTGAGATTGGGATGCGTACGGTGCGTGCGGGCAGGACCGGTGGAACGCCGATCGTTCGTGATGTGCCGCAAGAAAGTCTGATGCTGACGGGTGACGAAAATATCGTCGATGTGGATTTTACGGTTTTCTGGCGGATTGATGCCAAGGCTAAAGACGACGTTTCAAAAGAGACGGGCGTTCAGAAGTTTCTGTTTAATCTCCAATACCCCGAAACGACGGTTAAGGAAGTCGCTGAAAGTGCGATGCGTGAAATCGTTGGTAAGGCCGATATTCAGCGTTTGACCACAGAGGGTCGTCAAGAAACTCAAGAAGCCGTGATGATCTTGATGCAAAATATGCTGGATAGTTATGGGGCTGGTATCAAGGTTACACGGGTGAACCTGCAGAAGGTTGATCCACCGGAAAAAGTCATCGGGGCGTTTCGTGATGTTCAAGCAGCGCGAGCCGACCAGGAACGACTGCAAAACGAAGCGCGTGCTTATGCCAATCGCGTTGTTCCGGAAGCCCGCGGTGCTGCTCAGCGTATTTTACAGAAGGCTGAAGGCTATCGGGCTCAGGTTGTGGAAGAAGCGAAGGGTCAGGCATCACGTTTTGATCAGGTTTTAACCGAGTACAAGAAGGCTCCGGATGTGACGCGACAGCGGATCTATCTGGAGACCATTGAGCGCGTGTTTAGTGGTATTGATAAAATCATTATTGATCCAGCGACATCGGGCGGCTCTGGGGTTGTTCCATATCTGCCACTGCAGGAACTTGGCAAACGCGATACTACTACTAAGGGAGCGCAGTAGATCAGATGAAAATTCTTCTTGCGATTTTGATTCTATTGATCGGTGTTGGTGTCGTGGCGGTTTCGCAATCTGCGTTTATTGTTCGCCAGACTGAACAAGCGATTGTAACCCAATTCGGCAAACCAATAGATGTGATCAATGCCTATAAAAAAGATAAAAGTGGCGCTGTAGAAAATGATGCGGGCCTGTACTGGAAAATTCCATTTGTGCAGTCTGTTTTATTTTACGACAAGCGTATTCTTGACCTTGATTTCCCTCCCCAGGAGTTGATCACGCAAGGCCAAAAACGGCTTGTGGTGGATTCGTTTGCCCGTTTCCAGATTGTAGATCCGCTGTTGTTCTATCAAGCTGTTCGAACTGAAGCTCAAGCACGAAACCGGCTTGGAACCGTTTTGGGGTCCTCGCTGCGTCGCGTGCTGGGTGAAGCTACCTTCGAGGATATTGTTCGTGACAAGCGTTCCGAGCTTATGCATTCGATTTTGAAAGAAGTGAATCACGATGCCGAAGATTTTGGTATTCGGATCATTGATGTTCGTATCAAGCGCGCTGATCTTCCTGAAGCCAACGGAGAAGCCGTCTATAACCGGATGGTGAAGGAACGTGAGCAGGAAGCTGCTGGTATTCGTGCGGAAGGTGCAGCGGCGGCAAACCGCATTCGCGCCACTGCTGATCGCCAGGCAACCATTATTCTCGCCGAGGCTACGAAGACTTCTGACGAAATGCGAGGTGAAGGAGAAGCCGAACGGACCAAGATTTTTGCCCAGGTTTTTAATAAGGATCCGGAGTTTTTTGCTTTCTACCGGTCTATGAAAGCCTATGAAGAAGGACTGGGAAAGGGTGATACACGTATGTTGATTTCACCGAACTCTGAATTTTTCCGCTACTTCAATGACCCAATGGGTGCAAAGCCTTAATGCAGTAATAAAGTCAGGCTTTATCCGACTTAAAGGAATATCGTCAGGGCCGGCCTTTTTAAGGTCGGCCCTTTTCGCTTTTCTAGCTTTGGTCAGGCGGGTAGAAAAGAATGAAGCTGCGTTGAATAGTAGGTTACATATAGAATGAATGATTTGCTGGTTGCTTTGGGGCTAGTGTTTGTTATCGAAGGATTGCTTTGGGGCTTGGCTCCCAAAACGGCTGTAAATTTGCTTGAAGCGGCTTCTCAGATGCCTGAGCGAACATTGAGTTTATACGGCTGGGTTGCTGTTATCGTGGGCGTGGTCATTGTGTGGTTTGTGCGCGGTTAGAACATTGCGGACCGCAAAGTGTGACTTGCCGTGGTTCGCAAACATTTCTTATTTGGTTTTGGTTTGAGTGGAGTTTTTAAACATGTTGCGAGCTGGAAGTCGTTTCGCTGGCGTTTCCATTGTCGTGGCTGGCTTTGCGGCCTTGCAACTCTGGGTGAGTGATCACGCTCATTTTGATGGGGGGAAGATCCTTGGTTTGGCGCGCGTGCAGCTTGTTCCTTCTGCTGAGGCTAAGGGTTTGCGAGGGCCACAAAGTGTTGCGCCCGTGGCCGAAAAGTTGATTGACGCGGTGGTCAATATATCGACGACGCAGGTTAACCGGGGACCTCAAGGTGTCCCGCTTCCCAAAGTGCCCAAAGGATCGCCCTTTGAGGAGTTTTTCGAAGAATTTTTCAATGGGGATGGTCAGGGCTCTAATTCCCAACGCAAGGTTTCATCGTTGGGGTCTGGATTTGTCATTGATGGCAAGGCGGGGATCATTGTCACCAATCAGCATGTCATTGCTGATGCTGATGAGATTGTTGTGAACTTTCATGATGGATCAAAGCTCAAGGTTGATAAAATTCTGGGCACGGATGCTGCGACGGATCTGGCGGTTTTGAAAGTTTCGCCGATCAAACCCCTGGTTGATGTTTCTTTCGGGCGTTCTGGTGTTTTGAGGGTGGGCGATTGGGTTATGGCCATAGGAAACCCGTTTGGTCTTGGTGGTTCGGTCACCGTGGGTATCATTTCTGCAAAACAACGTGATATTAAATCCGGGCCTTATGACGAGTATCTGCAAACGGACGCGTCCATCAACAAGGGCAATTCCGGTGGCCCGCTGTTTAATATGAATGGCGAAGTTATTGGTATAAATACTGCCATTATTTCCCCTTCGGGCGGTTCAATCGGGATCGGATTTGCAGTTCCGTCCGATACGGCTGTCACAGTGGTTGAGCAACTTATCAAGTATGGTGAAGTGCGTCGTAGCTGGCTTGGGGTCAAGATTCAGACGGTCAGTGATGAAATTGCAGAGTCGCTTGGGGTGCCGGCCAATACAGGGGCGCTTGTGTCTGCCGTTGAAGTTTCGAGCCCGGCCGAAAAGGGTGGCCTTCTTGCGGGCGATGTTATTTTGAAATTCAATGGCGAGGTTGTGACCCGGATGCGCAGTTTGCCGGGTCTGGTGGCGCGAGCTGGTGTTGGGCGGAAGGTTGAGGTGGATGTTGTACGTGATGGGTCACGCAAGGTTTTGCAGGTGACACTTGGGCGCTTGAAAGATGGGAAAACCCGCTTGTCCAGTTCGGCTGGTTCTGTTGGAGAAAATGACAAAGGGACGCGGGAAGCGCTTATTCTGGGTATGAAGCTTTCTACCATTGATGATGGGTTGCGGAAGAAGTACCGGCTATCGGAGAAACTCAAAGGTGTGGTGGTTGTTGAGATTAATCCCGATAGTGAAGCCATGAGACGTCAGATTAAAGAGGGCGATGTGATCGTTGAAGCGGGGCAGGAGCGTGTCAATGAGCCTTCTGATGTGCAGAGGAGCATTGAGAAGGTTTTAGGGGCAGGGCGAAAGGCTGTGTTGCTTCGGGTTGAGGACTCGAAAGGTGAACTGAGGTTTGTCGCTGTTCCTATTCCATAACTCAAGGTCATGGAACCGACCTGGTTGGTGGGAAGAGCACTCGTAAAACTGAACTTTGATGACGTGGAGAATAGGTGTGTTACAGCGGCTGGGAATTTTTGACTCGATTGCCAAGTTTTTTCCGCCTATTCACCGCGATGGTCACAAGTTTATTACGGTTGGGATTATCGTTTCTCTTGTTCTGTTATGGATCTGGCCCACCGTTGGGTGGATCAGTGTTCTTGGGACATTGTGGATCGCATATTTTTTTCGTGACCCTGATCGCGTTACGCCTCTTCGCGGTGGACTGGTGATTGCACCTGCTGATGGCAATATTTCTCACATTGAAAAGGTAAAGCCACCTGACGAGCTGTCTCTTGGAGATGAATTGCGTGTTCGCATATCGATTCATTTGTCGCCGTTTGATGTGCATGTCAACAGATCACCCGTCGCCGGCCGAATTTTAAGGTCCGTTTATGTGCCGGGTGCATTTTTGAATCCGACCCTAGATAAGGCGAGCGAGGAGAACGAGCGCCGTGCGTTGGTTATTGAGATGGCGGAAGGCGGTGAAGTGGCGGTCATGCAAATTGCCGGCGTTGTTTCACGACGTATTGTGACCTTTGTTCACGAGGGGGACAGTGTGGGTGTCGGTCAGCGCATAGGGCTTATCCGGTTTAGCTCGCGGGTGGATGTCTATTTGCCGCCGGGTAAGACCGCCATGGTGGCGGTGGAACAGCGTACGATCGCCGGAGAGACGGTTCTTGCCGACTTGTTAAGTGATGAGCCCGAACGTGAATCGCGACGTAGCTAGTTGTTTTCTCTTTTGTGCGTTGTAGCTGCTAAGTTTGTGGTGAATGGGTAGGTTGAGCTGAACTGTGAATCAGTGCCCGGAGAGCCGTTCCTGGTTCGTCTAGTGCCGAATTGCCCGACGCACAGTTAAGAACGAGTTCTCAACAGATTGGTCCACAGGTTGTCCCCAAGTGGGGGTTTTGCCCGGTGAAGGCCACTTTGGCCGTGGACACTCGCCTGTATCGGTTGCGACTCGCCTGCTGTCGGTGTTTTGTGAGCGCGCAACAGTGGTTGCACAATACATATGGCAACGCGGACTATTATCGCGACCTTCACAGGACGGAACTTGTGCCGTTCAAAATTGAGGAAAATGAATGGCCAGGGTTGATCAAGGTTACCTTCGCGTGACAAATCCTATTGATCTCATTGAACAGGCAGCCGGACGCCATGATTGGCCCTGTGATCGCGAGAGCGAAGATGAGTTGACCATGATTGTCTCGGGGACCCGGACCGATTACCATGTCTCTTTGAATTGGCGTGAAGATCTGGAAGCGCTACACCTTGCGTGTGCTTTCGACTGCAAAGTACCTGATAATCGTTTGAATGAAATGTACCGATTGATTGCTCAAATCAACGAGCATTTGTGGGTTGGACATTTCGATTTGTGGATGCAAGAGGGTTTGGTAATGTTCCGCCAGTCGCTCATGCTCAACAATGCTGATGCGACTTCTGAGCAATGCGATGCGATGCTCAAGGCGGGCTTGGAAGCTTGCGAACGGTATTACCAGGCGTTTCAATTTGTGGTCTGGGCAGGAAGACAAAGCCATGAGGCGCTCGCCTCCGCCATATTTGAAACCCATGGTCAGGCGTGAGGGTTTGGGCCAGGCCGTTCGGTCAGGTCTTGTAGCCATCCTAAGCGCGAATGTGATGGAGAAAGTGTTTGGCGATGGGTATCGAGTTTGACGGCCAACTTTTACTTGTTGGTGCCGGCAAAATGGGTGGTGCTCTACTGTCGGGCATGCTTTCCAGCGGGCTCAATGCATCGCATGTTGTTGTGCAAGATCCGAACCCTCCAAAGGACGTGAGAGAAACTCTGTCGCGTTTTGGGATTACAACGGAGGCTCAACCGGATGTTGGCGGGCGTGCTGTCTCCATCATTATTCTTGCAGTGAAGCCGCAATTGGTTGGCAAGGTGTTTCCTGATGTGGTTGCCAATTTTGTGCGTCCACAGACCCTCATTATTTCCGTTGCTGCGGGTGTCACGCTTTCCGCGCTTGAAAAATTTCTGGGTACTGGGGCTTCCGTTATTCGTGTCATGCCCAATACGCCGAGTTCCATTGGACATGGCATGAGTGTGTGTTGTCCCAATCCTCATGTGGACCATAAGCAACGGTTGGTATGTGATGCCTTGTTAAAATCTGTTGGTGAAACGGCCTGGGTTGAGAATGAATCCTTGATAGACGCTGTCATGGCAGTTTCGGGTTCTGGGCCTGCCTACGTGTTTTTGCTTGCTGAAAGCCTTGCCCATGCGGGGGTGAAGGAGGGGCTTGATAAGGCACTTGCTATGAAGCTTGCTGTGGAGACTATTGCCGGGGCGGGCGCGCTCTTGAAGGTTTCTCCGGAAGAAGCTGACACCTTGCGAAAGAATGTGACTTCACCTGGTGGCACCACTGCTGCCGCGCTTGATGTTTTGATGGCTGAAGAGGATGGCTTCAAACCGCTTCTGGAAAAAGCAGTTCGTGCTGCTGCGAGGCGCAGTAAAGAGCTGGCTGGATAGCTAAGGCGTATGGCCATTTGAGGGTTGTGCTGGTCTTACAATAGGGACAGACTTGATAGTTATTTACAGCCCATGATGTGAGATCGGCTGTAGGTGTGTTTTTGGAGCTTTAGGCATGACAGTTACGATCTATCATAACCCAAAGTGCGGTACGTCTCGCAATGTGTTGGCGATTTTGCGTGAAAAGGGAATTGAGCCTGATATTGTCGAATATATGAAAACACCGCTTGGGAAGGATGAGCTTAAGTCGTTGTTTGGAAAGATGAGTGAAAGCGTGCGCGATGTTTTGCGCGAAAAGGGAACACCTTTCGAAGAGCTTAACCTGTCTGATCCCAACTTGAGTGATGATGAACTTTTGGACTTTATTGTTGAGCATCCGATCTTGCTCAATCGTCCCATTGTGGTGACGGCGAAACGGGCGAAACTGTGCCGTCCATCAGAGACCGTTCTTGAGCTTCTGGATTGAAGGTTCTGCGTGGAGAACACCAAAGTCTTTGCTCAGGCTCGAAGTGTTCTAGAGTGGAATGGAGATGATGGCGCGCAGGCCACCCATGGAACTGTCGCCCAAGGTGATGTTACCGCCATGTCCGCGTACGATATCACGTGCGATTGCCATACCCAGTCCCGTTGAGCTTTCATCTTGATTGCGGGCATGATCGATCCGGTAGAATGGCCGGAAGACATTGTCGCGTTCATCTTCAGGGATTCCCGGTCCGTTGTCGCTGATTTCAATTCGAACCCAACGTTGTTCTGTGGCTGCGCGAATAACGATATGCGTTCCAAACCTTGCGGCGTTTGAAACGAGATTGGTGATGGCACGTTTGAATGCATTCCGTTTGAGATGAACGATGAGGTCCTTACCACCTTTGCGAAATTTAAGATCTATTTTGACGTCATAGACACTCCAGTCCTGTGCGATTTCGTTTAACAACGCTGGAAGGTTGGTTGGGTGAGCAACCTCGCCCTCATCACCTTTTGCAAAGGAGAGGTAGTCTTCCAGCATATGCTGCATTTCATTGACGTCGCTACGCAGGGAGGCGACTTCCGGAGTGTCGCCCATAAACGCAAGTTCGAGTTTGAAACGGGTTAGAATTGTTCGCAGATCGTGGCTGACTCCAGCCAGCATGGCGGTACGCTGCTCGACGTGTGTGGTGATGCGTTTTTGCATTTCTATGAATGCGACTGCGGCTTGGCGTACTTCTCGGGCGCCACGTGGACGGAAACCTTCTGGTATCGGACGCCCCTTGCCGAACGCTTCTGCGGCGTGGGAGAGCCGCAGGATGGGACGGATTTGATTGCGCAAGAACAAGATAGCTACAGTTAGAAGAATTACTGATGAGCCTACCATCCATAGAAGGAAGATGTGCGAGTTGGAAGCGTAGGTTTGTTTTCGCGTGGCGATGAAACGAACGACGGCATCCTTTGTGCGAACACGTATTTCCACATGGCGTGATTGCCCGACAGTATCTATCCAGAAGGGCCGTTTTACGTGACGGCTTATTTCACGTGATAAGGCGCGGTCGAGAAGATCAAAAAATGGTTTTGGTCGCGCGGGTGGCAATTCGGCATCCGGCAACACCTGCATAGAGAGGTTGAGCTGATTGCGGGCCATTTTGATCAAGTTCTGATGATTTTTTTTGCCGGGATACATCTCGTAAATTTGAATGAGAGCCGAGATGTCGCGTGCGGTCGCTTCGGATAAGCGGCGCGTTACGGCCTGCCAATGGCGTTCCATGAATACGAAAGCGACCACACTTTCAAGAACCACAATGGGAGCGATGATGATGATGAGTGCGCGCGCATAAAGGCCCTTGGGCATAAGGTCGGCAAAGGCGCCAATGATAAAAACGGCGTATGGCTTCAAGACACGCGTCAGCGTGTCGAAGTAGCCGCTTCGGTCGAGGGTGAGAGACTCCCAAGCTTTCTTCCGCCAGGATGTCATGTGGTTCCTTGTCTGGCCTGCGTTCTTTCAAAGAGGACATGATTTTGGAGGATATGGTAGAAGAACCATAGTCATTTCATGCCGTGTTCGAGCGCTTCAATATCAGATTGGTGATCAAAGGGCTATGGGCCTTGCAAGCTCTATGGCCCCAGGACGCAACCTGTCCATATGTGTTGGGGCCGAGAGAAAAAATGGGTCGGACTAGTCTGTGTGGAGAATGTAGCCTTTGCCCCTGACTGTCTGGAGATAGATTGGATTGGAGGGATCAGTTTCTATTTTTCGGCGCAGGCGATTGATCTGCACGTCGATGGCGCGTTCGTTTCCTGTGGCGTCGTCATTGGATAGCTCATGGCGTGGGATTGGTGAACCGGGACGACTTGCAAAGAGCCGCAACAGGTCACGTTCGCGCTCTGTGAGCTTGATGCTCTCTTCACCGCGTTTGAGTTCGCCGCGTGTGAGATGAAAGACAAAGGGGCCTAACCTGATTTCGTCGTTGGAGGAGACGTTTTGGGTGTCGCGGCGAATAATGTTTCGAACGCGTAAAAGCAATTCTCTCGGTTCGAAGGGTTTTGAGATGTAGTCGTCTACACCTGCTTCCAGACCTTCGACACGATCTCCCACATCAGAGCGTGCGGTTAACATGCAGATGGGGACATCGGAGTGCTCTTTGAGTTCACGAGCCAGGGTGATGCCTTGTTTTCCCGGCATCATCCAGTCGAGCAAAATGAGATCGAAGGACAGTCCGCGCATGGCAGCCTCGGCTGCTTTGGATTCCGCCGCTGTGGTGACCCGGAAGCCGTTTTCAAAAAGGTAGCGAGCAAGTAACGCGCGGATTTTTTGATCGTCATCCACTACGAGAATATGAGGTGCATCGTCCGCAAGCTGCTTGCTGTTCGTTTTGGTTGATTGAATACTGGACATTTTCAACTACGCTCCATGAGCCTGGGTACGAGGTTTTCTAGTTTTGTTTTTTCTGGGCAAAGTTTTTTCAGTAGTCATAAAGAAAAACCGTGGCAGGAGAGGTAAGGTTTATCTTCCGGATTAACCTAATTGTTTTCATTCTGTCCCGTAGGCTGGTTTTTTGATGTCTTGGTTTTTGTTACGGGTGCATCTATCAGTCTTTCAACACGACTACGGTCCGAGGCTCCGACCATTGCAAACAAGAACTTCCGGGCGGCTTCATCTGCACCTGGTCCGGCTGCCTTTAAGGCTTGTTCCAGGCGAACAATCTGTAGTTCGGCCAGTTTCTCGGCCAAGCGTGAGCCCTTTGCCGTAGCAAAGAGCAGTCTTTGGCGCTTGTCTTCTTTGCCTGGCTTTTGAACGATAAAGCCTTTCTCGATAAGTTGCTTTAGAACTCGGGCGAGACTTTGTTTGGTGATTTTTAGGATGAGAAGCAGGTCGGCGACGCTCAAACCAGGATTGCGGTTAACGAAATGGACAACTCTATGGTGGGCGCGACCAAAGCCGTAGTGTTCGAGGACGGCGTCTGGATCGCCCGTAAAATCCCGATAAGCGAAGAATAAGAGCTCCATGCACGCGATCAGGCTGTTGCGGTCAACCTGATCTCGGGCAGGTTGGACCTTTTCTGTTGCCGGGGGCTGGCCTCGTTTTGCCACGATTATTTACGCCTCTTGAGGTCTTCTGAAGTTATGTCAGCCATGTTGACATATTTGATGGTGATTGTTACTCGTTGCAAGTCGTTTCAGCAAGAAAATGATATGGTTTTGTTGCTGTTCGACGCGTTATTTGGCTCGATTGGGTGTCTTTGCTGGATTTGGAGTTCTAGCCAGCGGCACCAATTTATGGTGCGTGTTTCACGACGCCATTTGTTGAGACATACAACTTTTTCGGGGCATTTTGCCTAGCTAGAATTTTCACCCGAGAACCCAAGGACATGCGCCATGGCGGACGCGACCTCTTACGATGACCGTGACGGATTGATTTGGTATGATGGTGAAATGGTGCCTTGGCGCGACGCTAAACTGCATGTGCTGACCCATGCTCTTCACTATGCCAGTTCTGTTTTTGAAGGTGAACGGGCTTACGGTGGTGAAATTTTTAAACTGAGAGAACATACGCAACGACTTGTTGCCAGTGCTGACATACTTGAGTTTGAAATTCCATATTCTTGTGATGAGATTGATGAAGCGTGTCGTGCTGTTGTTTCGGCCAATAATCTTTCCGATGCCTATATTCGGCCTATTGCTTGGCGCGGCAGTGAGCAGATGGGGGTTTCGGCTCAACAAAATAAAATCCATCTGGCGATTGCTGCATGGGATTGGGGATCATACTTCCCAATGGAAGAGCGCCTGAAAGGATTGCGCATAACCATTGCGAAATACAGACGCCCCGACCCTGCCACGATCCCTTGCATGGCGAAGGCAGCCGGACTTTATATGATTTGTACTTTGGAGAAACATCGCGCCGAGCGCGGGGGTTTTTCTGATGCCTTGATGTTTGATTATCGTGGGCATGTTGCCGAATGCACCGGCGCCAATATTTTCTTTATCAAGGACGGCGTGATTCATACGCCTACGCCAGATTGTTTTCTTGATGGCATCACGCGCAGGACCGTTATCGGTCTTGCGAAGGAACGTGGCATCGAGGTTGTTGAACGCACGATTATGCCAGAGGAACTGGAAACATTCTCGGAGTGTTTTATCACCGGCACGGCTGCTGAACTCACGCCTGTCTCGTCAATTGATGATTATAAGTATACTCCGGGAGAGATCTCTCAGTCTTTGCTGGAGGGATACATGGCTGCGGTTCAACCCAAAAAGCGTGAAGCTGCGGAATAAGCGACCAAGTGAAATCCGTTGTTGAAATGGGTGCGGTGGCTTTGAACAGCGGCTTGCACGCTAATCCCTTTTGGAAAAAAGCTTCGCGGGTTTTGTGCGACTTAAGACTGAACACTTTGCGTGGTGCAGGGAAAGGCTCGGGTTTGTAAATTAGTTTTGACTGTTTGATGAAAGAGCCAGCGAGCCGAAAACGATTGAAAGAAATATTGCTATCAAGAGACCGACAAAGAAAAGTGCTTGAGCGCTGAAATTAATGCTCAGCATGAAGCCCACCAAGGCGAGGACACCTGTCCAGAAAATTGCGGGCACGAGTGAGACGATTGCCAAGCCCGTTAATTTCGCCAACAAGCCGTTTGGAACTCTTGCAACCGTTTCAGAGCGATCGAGTTGTCTGACGGAATTCATCGTCAATCCTCGTGGTTGTCGTTGAAAGAACGACCCTTATAAAAAACCTAAGATTGAACATGTGTTATTAAAGGATCACTAACGTATGGGTTGTGATTCGGCAAGCATGCCAGTTTAGATAACTGTTGACTAGCACTTGTTCTATTTTGGAACTCCGAGTCAGGCATTTTAGGATTTGGATCGCGCGTCAAAGGCTTATGAGAGCAACATCCTTAAGGGTGTGAACCTGATTTTTTCTCAATAAACCTTCTTAGAGTCTAAGATTGTTCGATAGCTTTCCTTTTTTCTTTGAGACGACAAACGTATGAGCAATGGCCGGATATTCGATGTGGCGATTATCGGCGGCGGGCATAATGGCCTGACGGCCGCTGCCTACTTGGCTCGTGCTAACTTAACAACGATTGTGCTGGAAAAAAATTCCCAAGTGGGTGGAGCCGCCCTTACGGAGGAATTTTTCCCGGGCTTTCGCAATTCTCTCGCGGCTTACACAGTTTCGCTTTTAAACCCACTGATTATCAAAGAACTTGAGCTTGTCCGCCATGGTTTGCGTATTGTGGAGCGACCAATGGCGAAT
Organism: Alphaproteobacteria bacterium; assembly: GCA_024275435.1. GTDB lineage: Bacteria > Pseudomonadota > Alphaproteobacteria > Rhizobiales > Hyphomicrobiaceae > JAJRZC01. The sequence continues at coordinate 3,917 of JAJRZC010000140.1, read as the reverse complement.
TTTTGGCCAGTGGATGAGCATCGGTCTTTGTTGATGCCATACGGCTTGCAGGCCCGCCAGGAAGCTGTGGCGCAGTTTTCCTCGAAGGATGCTGAACGTTTGGCTGAATTTGATGCGGTTCTTGAGCGTGCTGCGGGTGCTTTGCGTGAGCTTGTTTTTGAAATTCCACCGAATGCTGGGGGTGGCGTTATTGAGATGTTTCGGGCTCTCAAGGTTGGTGGACGTTTGGGAAGATTGCCGCTTGAAGATCAACGGGTGCTTGTAGACCTGTTTACAAAAAGTGCGGCGGATTTTCTGGAGCCTTGGTTTGAAAGCGATGTCATCAAAGGTGCGTTCGCATTTGATGGTATTGTTGGAGCCTATGCCTCCCCTTATACACCTGGAACGGCTTATGTTCTGCTGCATCACTGTTTCGGCGAGGTGAATGGCAAAAGCGGTGTGTGGGGGCATGCGGTTGGTGGTATGGGTGCGATTACTCAAGCGATGGAGAAATCTGCACGTGAAGCCGGGGCAATAATCAGGACGAACGCGGGTGTTCAAGAACTATTGGTGGATCGTGGCCGGGTTGTGGGTGTGCGCCTTGAAGATGGTGAAGAAATTACAGCAAGGGCTGTTGCATCCAATGTTGGGCCGAAGCTTCTGTTTCGTGACCTGGTTTCTGAGGACGCGGTTTCGTCGCAAATTCGTCAACGGTTTGTGGGCATCAAGACGGGTTCAGGAACTTTTCGCATGAATGTCGCGTTAAGCGAACTTCCTGATTTCAAGTGTCGAGCTGGACGGGAACAACAACCTCATCATGGTGCGGGGATTATCATAGGGCCATCGCTTGATTATCTGGAGCGGGCGTATCTTGATGCGCGCAAGTTTGGCTGGGCGAAAGAACCGGTGATTGAAATGCTGATTCCCTCAACGATTGATGACAGCCTTGCTCCTTCGGGGCAGCATGTCGCCAGCTTGTTTGTGCAGCATGTTGCGCCGAAACTCCCCGATGGGCGAAGTTGGGAGGATGAAAAAGAGAAGGCGGCTTTTGCTGAACTTGTCATCAAAACGGTGGGGGCACATGCTACCAACTTCAAAGATTCAATCCTGGGCATGCAGGTTCTCTCGCCATGGGATCTTGAACAGCGTATCGGTCTTGTGGATGGCGACATCTTTCATGGGCAACTCTCATTGGACCAGCTTTTCAGCACGCGGCCAGTGCTCGGGCATGCGGACTACCGGATGCCGGTTTCAGGGCTCTACCTATGTGGTTCGGGGGCGCATCCTGGCGGTGGCGTTACCGGTGTTCCCGGTCGAAACGCTGCGCGGGTGATGGTGAAGGATTTGAAGCGACGGTGGTTGAGGGGTTGATCAACCTTTCAATGGAAGAATACAAAGGAATAAGAGCCTGTCATACCCGCCCTGCGCTGCTTTGATGAAGATATTTTTTCATGACATCGTTGCGGTAAAAGTCCTGTTATTGATGCCTAACTTTAAGGTCTCAGAGAAATCTCATTGACAGATAGCTTAGGCAACCGTGTAATCTTCGGCGAAGTCCTGCCAGAGGGTCTTCCGGTAAATGGTGTTTGAACCAGGAAATTGAGTTTATGACCAACGGTCGAACCGTAACATCTCAAGGGGCAATGGATGCGTTTTCTTATCGTGAGTTGATGCGTCACCAGGCTGGGGCTGTAACAATTGTTGCTGCTGGTCGTTGTCCGCGACGCGCGGGGCTCACGGCGACGGCTGTTGCGTCTCTATCGGATAGTCCGCCAACCATTCTTGCCTGTGTGGGCAACAAGACTGGTACCCATTCGGCGATTTCGCAAAACAACGTGTTTTCGATCAATGTTTTGGCCAGTGACCAGCAAAAGATCGCTGAGCGTTTTGCTGGCAAGCAAAATGCATCAGGTGAAGCGCGATTTGAGGATTTGAACTGGTCCACCGCTGATACGGGTGCCCCCATCTTGACGGGTGCCTTGGCTGTTTTGGAATGTGCGCTCTTGGAGAAACATGATTTTAGTACGCATTCTATTTTTGTAGGCCGTGTGCTAAGAGGCCGGTTCCAACCAGAGTTAAGTCCGCTGTTGTACTTCCGAGGTGACTACTGGGATCTTGCTGGTAAGCAGGACTAATATTTTGCGCATAACAGATACCATAACCATTGATGACAGTCTGATTGAGGAACGTTTTGTTCGCTCCGGTGGACCGGGTGGACAGAATGTCAACAAGGTCAGCACTGCTGTTGAATTGCGGTTCGATACGCTCCGTTGTGAGCGTATGGATGCTGGAATGCGATCTCGCCTTGCTGTGCTCGCCGGCCAGCGGATGACGCGAGAGGGAATTTTGATAATTCGTGCGGAACGTTTTCGCACCCAGGAACTTAATCGCGGTGATGCGCGCGCTCGCCTGCTTGACCTGCTTCGCCGTGCAGCTGTTCGTCCAAAAACAAGAATTCCAACGCGACCTTCAAGAGCGTCCAAGGAAAGGCGTTTGAAAGCAAAGACGCATCGCTCGGGGGTGAAGCGTCTGCGTCAGACGAAACCTGACTTGTCTTGAGGTCCACCTTAAAATGATTCAGGCTTAGTTCCTGCAATGGAGATTTGGATGCCACGATTTGCAGCGAATTTAAGCCTGCTGTTTACCGAACTCCCGTTTCTTGAGCGATTTGAGGCGGCTTCAAGGGCCGGGTTCAAGGGGGTTGAGTTTCTGTTTCCCTATGACTTTGCTGTTGGTGAATTACGCGCGCGACTTGATGACCATGGTCTTCAGCTTGTGTTGTTTAATTTGCCTCCGGGTGATTGGGATGCTGGAGAGCGTGGGCTTGCGGCTGTTGCGGGGCGCGAAGATGAATTTTCCCGTGGGGTTGACCAGGCGTTGGATTTTGCCAATGAGCTTGGGTGTGGACGCCTGCATGCCATGGCTGGGCTTAAACCGCACGGCGCTCATCGGGCGACCTATATTGAAAACCTGGGCATGGCTTGTGAACGTGCCAAACCCTGTGGTGTTGATATTCTTATTGAACCGATCAACACCAAAGACTTTCCTGGTTATTTTCTCAACAACACCTTTGAAGCGGCAAGGGTGATTGAAGAGGTTGGCGCTTCCAACCTTGGTTTGCAGTTTGATCTTTATCATCGCTTTTTGATGGAGGGAGAAGTTGAGCAGGGTTTAAAGGATTTTGCGCACCTGGCGCGCCATTACCAAGTGGCCGGTCCGCCGGACAGGGGGGAACCTTTTCCTTCGGATATGGACTGCGCCAACTTGTTTCAAATGATTGATCGCAGTGGGTTTAATGGCTGGATTGGCTGCGAATACAAACCGCGTGCGGGCACATTGTCTGGGCTTCAGTGGATTGAAGATTGTGGCGTCACGTTAGAAGTTTGAGCGACAGGGCTTTGGGTTTTCGTCGACTTTGTGTGTGGCGTTGGGGGTATCCTACTTTATTCCGCCCATGAGTTTCTTGACCCATGGGGAGACCAGCAGCATGGCAAGCATGGCGCTTGCAGCAAGTGCCGCCAGAAAGAAGAAGAAGCCCACCAGAGCATCGGGGTCGTCGGCTTTGAAGGTTCCTCCGATCAGTCCTGCCAGTTTGCTGCCGAAGGAGGCGGACAAGAACCATATGCCCATGACCAAACCCACCAGCCGGACAGGTGCGAGTTTGGTCATGGTGGACAGCCCTACAGGACTGAGTAGCAGTTCGCCGATGGTTTGAAGGAAGAATAGCCCCACAAGCCATAGGGGGTTGACCTTGCCCATGACCGTTAAATATGCCGCGGGCACCATCAGCAAAAACGAGGATGATAGGAATAACAAGCCCAGGGCGAACTTGATGGGGATTGAAGGCTGGTTTTGCCCAAGTCTTGTCCAGGTGATGGCGAAGATGGGAGCCAGGAGGATCACAAACAATGGATTTAGTGATTGATACCAAGATGATG
>JAJRZC010000139.1 GCA_024275435.1 Alphaproteobacteria bacterium | reverse complement strand
GTCCTCATCACCGGGAATTGGAGCAAGATCTGTCGGCGCCTCAAATCGAATATCAGGTCGATTCGTGTCATGACGCGAGCCAAACGTTGAAATGACTTGCTCGACCAAATTGACCAGATCCACAAAACCTTCTGGCCGGACATGCGCATTGACCTCGACTTTCGACAGAGACAATAGGTCTCCAATCAACCTATTCATGCGGCTTGCTTCGCGACCCATCGTCTCCAAGAACCGCTGGCGCGCAGCGCTATCATCCTTGGCCGCATCTTTCAAAGTTTCAATTATCCCAGTGAGAGATGTCAATGGCGAACGCAGCTCATGGCTCACGTTAGCAACGAAATCGCTGCGCATCTGCTCAGCCTCGAAAATGTGGGAAACGTTGGTAATTGTAACAACGGCAGCAATATCAAGGATGTCATTTTTTTCCGGGCGAACCGCGGCAACCTTCAAAGTCGTTCGAACCGGTAAAGAGGTTCGAACCAAAACCTCCACGGCCGGCTCACCCATAATAACGCGTTCGACACAATCAAGAGCAAGCGGGTCACGCATCGCTCGCACAAAATCCTGCCCCTCAAGATCAGATCCGAATTGTTCCAGTGCAACCGAATTGGCCAGCAAGATACGACGCCGCTTGTCCACCAGAATAACCGGACATGAAAGGGTATCGAGAACCGACTGGACTGTGTGTTTGGTCATATTTTGAATGTCATGTTTAAGATCGCACGCATGGAGACGCAGCTGCTGACAAATGTCAAATGCACAAAAAACGTTTGCTCCATTCCGTATCGCCCCCCCAGTTATGTGAATCGAAATCAATTCCCAATGGGCTGTGACTAACACAACACAGGTTTGTCACCCAACTGTAATACCGCCCGGCTAAGCATCTTTGCGAGCGCGGCCGTGGCTCTTTAACGAGCCTAGCCATCCGGGGAAAGGTGGAACGGCTACAGGTCTCTCGTTTGAGTTAGATAGTGAAATACTGGGGGTATCAAATGAATTCGAAGGTTTTAGTAGCGGCTCTGTTGCTATCCGCTACCGCAACCGTTTCGCCAGCAAATGCTGCCGATCTAGGTGGTGATTGTTGTGCCGATCTCGAAGAAAGAGTAGCAGAACTGGAGGAGACAACCGCTCGCAAAGGAAACCGCAAAGTGAGCCTGACCATTTATGGAAAGGTAAATGAAGCCATTGGTTCTTGGGATGATGGCTTTGAAGAAAATGTCTACCAGTTCACCAATGATACGTCTCGAACACGAATCGGATTCAAAGGTAAGGCGAAGATCAACAAAGATTGGTACGCTAAATTCAAGATCGAAATCGGTATCCGCGGGGTCGACCAGGGGGCTGTTAATGCCGATACTGACGACGGCGGAAATGGTTTCGACCTGCGCAAGTCGGAATGGACCATCGGCAGCAAGACCTACGGCTCCGTAACTTTAGGTGAAGCCAGCATGGCTCACGACGGCATCACGCAGATACAGCTTGCCAACATCAAGCACTTTGCCAACCCCGATGTTCTCGACGCAAACGATAGCTTTGAAATCCGCCAAACTGGAACCGGAGCAAATGTCGGACAATGGGATAACCTCGCCCAGGTCCTGGAGCCTGGTGAAGGTTCTCGTGGCAACCTCGTTCGCTACGATTCACCAACTTTGGCCGGATTTAAGGTTTCCGCCCATTGGGGAGAAGATGATATCTGGGGTGTGGCACTGCGTTTTGCGCAAAAGACCGGCGATATCAAATTCGCAGCAGGTGTCGGTTATGGAGAAATGACCCAGCGCGATGAAGAATGCACAGCAGACGCTGCAATTCGCAATCACGGTGGCGCAAGAGGTGCAAAATGCGAGGACCTGGGAGCTTCCGCCAGTGTAATGCATTCACCCACGGGGTTATTCGTAACTGGTGCATACGGCATCCGTTGGGATAAAGGTCGAGCAGCTATTTTACAGGCCACTGGCTTTGCACCAAATAACGAAAACTCATTTTGGCATATCCAGGCCGGCATTCAGCAAAAGTGGCTTGCTCTGGGTAAAACGACGGTATTTGGTGGCTATAACAACCGCGATGCTGGCCACACCATCCGCGACAACAACGGTAACGCCAACACCTTTGGCGGCAACGACATCACCAACTTCGAATTTGATATGTGGGAAGTCGGTTTGAACCAGCACATCAAAGAAGCCGCCATGGACATCTATCTACATTACAAGCATTACGATGCTGACGTAACGACCACGGCAGGAGCAATAGACACGCAAGCTTGGCAAACCGTAATCATGGGCGCCCAGATAAAGTTCTAGCGCTTGTAAAATCAGGCGGTTTCATTGCTCACCTGAGCACTTTGAAGTTTGCTCCCAACCACAAAGCGAGGGCCTTTGTTTTTATTGCAAAGGAAACATGAGAAAGAAGACGGTTATTTCCATGAACGGCACAAGGGCAAAAACACCCCTAACGGGACCGCCGCGCCGTCCTGTCTGTCCCGGCCACCTGATCAAAATCCAGTTGGCAACAACCCAGATTGATGGAATTTTTTGCTCCCGACATAATCTTGGAAGCAAGGTAGTAACTTCTGGACCGGCCTTCACGACGCGCCAGAACAAACCCCGCGCTGCGAAGCGTTTGCAGGTGATGCGAAAGAAGACTCTGCTCCAGACCAAGCACATGAATGAGTTGGGCCACGCTCTTTGGCCCGGCCATAAGCTCACGCACCACCGACAAACGCGTCGGATCAGATAAAACCTTCAGCTTATCTGCACATGTAGCGCGATTTCGAGAACGAGACATGACGAATTATAACTACCCCCTGCGGCCCTGTATATAGGAAGCTGCCAAAGGATCTCTCGCAGCTTCGAAAACCTGCTGCGTCGGCCCGAACTCGATCAATCTACCTGCATCATCACGTGTCCAAAACACCGCCGTATTATCCGAGATTCGACGCGCCTGGGCTAGATTGTGAGTGACAACAACCAAAGTATATCTCTCCCTCAATCGAAAAAGAAGATCTTCCACGATCTCGCTCGAAACCGGGTCAAGCGAGCTGCACGGCTCATCCAAAAGCAAAACCTGAGGCTTTAGGGCAATAGCGCGCGCAATGCACAACCGCTGCTGTTGACCACCAGACAGTGACTGCGCTGGACCATCAAGACGATCCTTCACTTCATCCCAAAGACCAACCTCACGCAACACATGCTCGACGATATCTGCGCATTCTTTTTTATCAAGAACATTCGTTTCACGCAACGCCAGCTCAATATTACGACGAATAGAAAGCGGGAAAGGATTGGGCTTTTGAAAGATCATGCCGACCCGTCGACGCAGAACGGTGACATCAATGGTCGAACTTGTGACATCGGTCTCTTCAAGACAAATCCGGCCCGTAACTTCTGAACCTGCGATAAGGTCGGTAAGACGGTTAAGACACTGAAGAAAGCTGGTCTTGCCACATCCAGAAGGGCCAATGATCGCTGTAATTTGTTTTTCAGCAATGCACATGGATACATCCGCAAGAGCGCAGTGACCCCCGCGATAAACCAGCCCGAGATGCTCAATGGTCATAGCCGAATTCAGCCGCTCGGAACTTTGGCCGACTTTTGCAACTGATGCATCAGGAAACTCCAACACATTGCTTCTCATGAACCTATACTCTCCCGGTACAACCAACGGTCCGTTATCCAGGACGCGGCGAGATTTATGCTAAGAAGGGTGAAGACGAGAACCACGGCCGTGCCATAGGCTTGAGCTTCCCCTCCGCTTACATTCATCGACGTATCAAAAATATGGATCGAAAGTGCACGTCCTGAATCAAACAATGAAGATGGCATCCGATCAACATAACCACTGGTGAAAATAAGCGCTGCGGTCTCTGCAATGGCCCGGCCTAGGCCGAGAACAAACCCAACGACAACACTTGGTAACGCAGCCGGAAACGATAAATACAAAAGCCTGCGGGTACGAGACATGCCCAACGCCGCCCCGCCAAGACGATACTCTGAAGGAACAGACCGAAAGCCCTCCTCGGTGGCCCGAATAAGGATTGGCAACACCATGCAGGCCAGTGTCAGTCCTCCGGCAAGGATCGAGAATCCAAGGCCCAGGTAAATACAAAAAAATGCACTGCCAAACAGACCAAAAACGATAGATGGGACTCCAGACAACACCTCAAGACTGCGCCGTATCATCCGGCCAAACCCAACTTCGGAATCGGTAAACTCCGATAGATAGATGGCGGCCCCAACTCCCAGCGGAAGACTTGCCGCCATACAAACCAATAAAATTAACATCGTTGAAACAATAATCGGCCCAATACCGCCACTGCGCCCTGCATCACGTGGAGCCTCTGTCAGGAATTGCCAGTTAACCCGACCCAGACCATTCCAAAAAACATCGCCCAGTAACCAGCAGAACGCCCCCGCGACAATCACAGCCACCGTCCATGACAAAACCAATCCAGGATCCCACCCTTTAGACATTGACTTCTCCGCGCACACGAACAGTTTCCGCCAATGACGCAAGCACAATGATCAGCAGCAGCAGCAACAGCCCACTGAAAAACAAAGCCGAGCGGTGGTCGTTGAGTGCATAGGCCATTTCCAATGCGATATTAGCTGTGAGTGTACGTATCGGGTCGAACAAGGAGGATGGCGTCTGCACCACATTACCGCAAACCATCAAGATGGCCATGGTTTCACCAATGGCACGGCCCGTGCCAAGAATGACCCCCGCAAACAGTCCAGACCGGGCAGCCGGAACCACAACACCAATTATCGTACTCCAGCGGGAAAGACCAAGCGCGGCGGCAGAGTGTAAATATTGCTTCGGGACATTCGAGATAGCCGCATCTGCCATCAAGGCAATCGTCGGTAGGATCATGAGGGTAAGGATGACAATGCCAGCAAGCAGACTGGGCCCCGGTGGCTGGAGTTCACGTATCAGCGGCACCAGAACAACAAGCCCCCATAATCCATAAACAACAGAGGGAATACCTGCCAATAATTCAATCAGCCGGCGATAAACACGCGCCATCCAAGAAGGTGCGTAGTAGTGGCAAAAAATTGCCGAGAAGATACCAAGCGGCGTTGCAATTAACACGGAACCCGCTGTCACAAAAAGTGTGCCCCAAAGCATCGGCAGCAGGTTGAACAGCCCGTTCTCACCGGCAGGATGCCAACTTTCATCACTAAAAAAACGAACCAAGCCAACATTGGAAAGCGCTGGCCACGATTCCACAACAAGGAATACAAACACCAAAAGCAATACGCTTCCCGCTGCGATCGCACACAGCCTCAAGACCCCAAAAAGGATGGTATCACTACTGAATTGGAACAAAATGGAGCTGCTTTATGAGGTTATGGACATCTGATGAAAGCGCGAAATCAATGAACTCTTTTGCCAAACCTTCTGGAGGTTCTTTGGTGACAAGCGTCAACGGTCGCGACAAAGGAAAAAGGCCGTTGGCAACATTCTCACTTGAGGCCTCAACGCCCTTGGTGGGAAGAATTTTAATCGGCGTACCGGCATCAACATTAAACTCAGCGGCGCCGATGGAAACATAGCCAATGGCATTCGGATTTCCCACCAGCGTTTTTATACCCTGCTCGTTGTCGCCGATAATCACAGATGCTTTAACCTCCCTCGATTTAAGCCTGTAATATTTCAAAAACAGCTCCAGCGTCGAACGGCCTTCCGCTTTGTTGATCACACTAATAGGAGCTTCAAGGCCCCCGACATCCTTCCAGTTCTTAATCGTACCCTTGAAAATCTGGACCACCTGGTCATCAGACAGCATCTCTACCGGATTCGTTTTATGTAAAATTATGGCTATTCCATCGCGCGCAATCGCCGTACCAAAAAGATCGCTCTCCTCTGGCTTTAAACTGCGCGAGGCCATTCCGATATCCGCAACACCACTTCTCGCATCAGCAATGCCCCGAGAAGATCCACCTGTCTGCACATCGATACGAACACCAGGATGCAGCGCTTCAAATCTCTTGGCGAGTTCGGCAGCCAGCGGAGCAACCGTACTGGAACCAGTAAGCACCAACTTTCGTGTGTCGTCATTGTTGCCACAAGATGCAAGCGCCAAGCCAATGAAACTGGCAATTAACAGCATAATCGTGGCCTTCACACATGAATGAACGTTCATGTTTCCTTCCGCTTTAAATCGCCACTGATCACAATTTAGCGGCATCTCATTATTTTCCTTGAGAGGTTATAAAACGAATTAGCACGGAAAAGGGATCAACCGTAATCACAGGTTCGTCACCAAAGGGGCAAAACCGACGATCCAATGCTCATCGTGAAAAGCGGGAAAGGTTTCAATTCTAAACGAGGTAAATTCTTCCAAGCATGAGGACCCATAACAAACTTTTAGAATGACCCTTTTCAAAAGCAAACAAGAATTAAGAAACACTCCAATTGAGCAACAGACGTCCATGAAAAACCCAACCCGACCGAGCGCTTGTTATCATTAAAACTCCCTGCGCCAATCACCACATGAAAAGATTCGATGAACCCCTGGTCCTAACGTCGCAGCAAACCGTCATGGGCTTACATCCATCTGTTGCTGCTGGTTCTTTTTGAAATTTCCGTTGCCAGATAGCATTGATTTCCTTGACTTAAGTCAAGCCCAGAGCCCAGCCGTTCACTACCATACACCTACAAGTCTGTTTCTTCGGCACCGAAAAAAGATAATGCTCATTATTCAACGCATCCTCCGGGCGGTTGCAGTTATTACTGCCTTGTCACTGCATTTCACCACCCCTGTTTTCGCGGGCGACATCACCCTTTCCCAAGCCCTTGAGAAGGTCGAACCCAATGACATTCTAAGCAAAGCCGATAGCTTTGGAACCATTTTAACAAAACATAAAATCGCACCGATCCTCAACGACAATAAGACTGTCGGTTATGCATTCCTCAACACCGATTTCTCAGGAGCAATTGGCTATTCGGGCAAACCCATCATTATCTTGATCGGCCTTGATCTCGACGGCAAAGTTACCGGCGCACGACTGGTCGAACATTCCGAGCCAATCGTACTGGCCGGTATCCCTGAAAAAAAGATTGTTGAATTCATCAACGCCTATCAATCGCTCGACATCCCAAAGCTGGCGACCTCCTCTTCAAGCAGTCCGCCACCGGCTGATATCGTATCGGGTGCAACCGTTACAGTCATGGTGATCGATGACTCGATAAAACGTGCCTCCATCCGCGTGGCACACGCGCTTTCTCTAGGTGGCCTCACCACAAAGAAAACAGCCCAGGCCAAAATAAAAAAATCTCTTGATCGTTCCTTTAATGAGATTCTGGATTGGGAGACACTTATCGGCGAAGGCTCTGTCCGCCGCCTCTCTTTGACAATTGATGACGTCAACAAGAGGTTCGAAAAAACCGGCAATGAAAAGGCCATCGCGAACCCAGAGACCGGAGCACCGGAAGAAACTTTCATAGACCTATATGCTGCTTCACTCGCGATCCCCGGTATCGCCCGCAGTCTTCTAGGCGAGGCAGAATACAAGAATTTACAACAACGCCTGAAGCCGGGAAAGGAAGCCTTTCTCATTATGGGAAATGGCCGATATTCTTTTAAAGGATCAGGATATGTACGCGGCGGAATTTTTGACCGCATTCAAATTATTCAAGGTGAGAATGCCTTGAGGTTCCGAGATCGCGGACACAAACGACTGGCCGATGTACTCGCAAAAGGTGCCCCCCATTTCAAGGAAGTTGCGCTATTTCAAACACCCAAGGGCGCAAACTTTGACCCAACAGAACCGTGGCGTTTGCAATTGCTCGTACACCGGGCTGTCGGGGCACTTAAAAAGGTATTTGTCACTTTCGATCTACCTTATCAGCTACCCAAAAAATACATTCACGTCGAAACCCTTGCCCAAACTCCAACGTCGGCCGGCACGAACCCCACACAACAAATAGCGCCAGAATTGTCCGATGATGAAACCGCCAGAACAGAGCTATGGAAGCGGATCTGGCTGCAGAAAACTGACAAGATCATTATCCTTTCCCTTGCCATCATACTGCTGACCTTCATTTTCTTTTTCCAGGATTACCTGACACTCAGCACCCTATGGACCGACCGCATCCGCACCGCATTCTTAATCTTCACACTGTTTTGGATTGGCTTTTACGCACAGGCACAACTCTCAATTGTCAACGTATTCGTTCTTGCCAACGCTATAATCGGAACGTTCCGTTGGGAGTATTTCCTGATGGAACCGTTGATTTTTATCCTATGGTCTTCCGTTGCAGCCTCACTGATATTTTGGGGACGTGGCGCATATTGCGGCTGGTTATGCCCGTTCGGCGCATTGCAAGAACTCCTCAGTAAAATCGCCAACTGGGCAAAGCTTCCTCAAATCAGTCTGCCATGGGGACTTCATGAACGATTGTGGCCCATCAAGTACATGCTCTTCTTGGGTCTTCTGGGAGTTTCATTGTCTTCCATTGCCTACGCAGAACGCCTTGCGGAAGTAGAGCCGTTTAAGACCGTCATCATATTAAAGTTTGTTCGCGAGTGGCCCTATCTGCTTTATGCAGCAGCAGTCCTCATTCCAGGTTTGTTCATCAATCGTTTCTATTGCCGATATTTGTGCCCGCTTGGTGCGGCCCTGGCGATACCAGGTCGGTTGGCCATGTTTCATTGGCTCAAGCGATATCGCAATTGCGGCGACCCTTGTCACCTATGCGCAAAGGATTGCCCAGTTCAGGCAATCGATCCGCTCGGCGACATCAATCCAAATGAATGCATTCACTGCTTGAACTGCCAGGAGCTATACAACAACGAAAAGATCTGCCCAGTGGTCATAAATCGGATCGCTAAGGCCAAAAAAGCATCAATAGTCTCGAAGGCTTCAAAGGCCATGGCTGGTTCTCAAGCTGAGTCAACCACAAAGCCAAAATCGGACGCCGATGTAATCCAACTTCAACAACAAACAGAAACCATTTTTCGTCGGCCCCGACGTTTGGGCCGATCACGAACCATTGAGTAAGCGTAAGTCAAACCCCCGTGTCGTGGTCGCGACACAAAACTCGAAAGGAGTTTGAAGATGACCGACAAGAAAAAAACCGGTGTATCACGACGAGGAGTTCTAGGAGGTACAGCTGTTGCGGTGGGTGGTGTCGCATTAGTTGCACAAACTGGTCTACCCTCAATAAAAGCCCGCGCAGCTAGTCCATCTGTGAATGTCGCTCCGGGAGATCTGGATGACTACTATGGCTTCTGGAGTGGTGGTCAGTCCGGAGAAATACGCATCGTTGGCGTACCCTCCATGCGCGAACTCATGCGCATTCCCATCTTCAACACCTGTAGCGCCACAGGTTGGGGAATAACCAACGAAAGTCGTAAGATACTCACTGAAAACATGCTGCCCCACGAAAAGGAGTTCTGGAAGGACAAAGGAGGAGTACCATTAAACGGAGATGCCCATCACCCTCATATGTCGTTCACAAAGGGAAAGTACGACGGCCGTTATTTATGGATCAACGATAAGGCCAACACCCGTGTTGCCCGCATTCGTTGCGACATCATGAAGGTCGATAAGATCATATCCATCCCAAACGCATCTGACATTCATGGGCTTCGTCCACAAAAATATCCACGCACCGGTTATGTCTTCGCCAATGGCGAACACAGAATCCCTCTGCCAAATGATGGTTCGGTGCTCGATGAGCCTGAAAAATATCATGCAATATTCTCAGGTATCGACGGCGATACAATGAAGGTCGCATGGCAGGTGATTGTCGATGGTAATCTCGACAACGTAGACGCTGACTATCAGGGTAAGTATGCCGTGTCTTCATGCTACAACTCCGAAGATGGCGTGACCTTGGCTGAGATGACTGCCTCCGAGCAGGATTGGGCCGTTATCTTTGACATCGCGGCTATTGAAGCCGGCGTCAAGGCAGGCGACTTCAAGACATATGAAGGTGATGTCCCGGTTCTTGACGGTCGCAAGGGCTCGAAATACACACGCTACATTCCCATTTCCAACAGCCCTCACGGCGTCAACACGGCTCCCGATGGCATTCATATTGTCATCAATGGTAAACTTTCACCAACAGTTACCATGCTGGACGTAAGAAAGTTCCCCGACCTATTCGCCGACAAGATCAAGCCGCGCGACGCGGTGGTTGCGGAACCAGAACTTGGGCTTGGCCCTCTCCACACGGCTTTCGACAACAGGGGCGGTGCCTACACCACATTGTTCCTCGATAGCCAGATCTGTAAATGGGACATCGAAAAGGCAAAACAAAAATATGCCGGCAAGAAAGTCGATCCGATCTTGCAAAAAATTGATGTCCATTATCAACCGGGCCACAACCACACCTCCATGGGAGAAAGCCTGGATGCAGATGGAAAATGGTTGGTCTCTCTAAACAAGTTCTCCAAGGACCGCTATATCAACGTAGGCCCATTAAAGCCGGAGAACGATCAGCTAATCGATATCTCAGGTGACAAGATGAAACTCGTGCACGATGGGCCCACCTTCGCGGAACCACATGACTGCATCATGGTTCATCGCTCGCTCGTCAATCCTAAGCAGATTTACGACCGTGCAGACCCGATGTTCGACGATCTCAAGAAAATGGCCAAGAAAGACGGTATTGATCTTGAGGAGGACAGCAAGGTAATACGTGACGGTAACAAGGTACGTGTCTATATGTACTCATCGGCTCCGACCTTCTCTATGGAGAAATTCTCCGTGAAACAGGGCGATGAAGTCACCGTCATCATAACCAACATCGACGACGTTGATGACCTGACCCACGGCTTCACCATGTCAAACCATGGTGTCGTGATGGAAATCGGTCCGCAACAAACTGCTTCAGTCACCTTTAAGGCTGATTACCCAGGTGTTCACTGGTTCTATTGCCAGTGGTTCTGCCATGCTCTGCACATGGAAATGCGTGGCCGGATGTTTGTCGAACCACGAGGCGCATAGCCCATATGATCAGTTACAAGCTGACATATACAAAATCACCCGCGGCGAGATTTATTCTCGCCGTGAGTTTGGCCCTTTTCCCAATGAATGTTCTTGCAGCAACCATAACTGTGGACCCAAACGTTCATCGACTTGAAGATATTCTCGCAAGCGCCACAACAGGTGATGAGATCAGGCTATTACCAGGAATTCACAAGGGGCCTATCATCATTTCAAGACCCCTCATCATAACTGGGAATAAGGATAAGGTCACAATCCTCGGAAATGGCAAGGGCAGCGTCATAACCGTAAAATCTGCCAACGTCACTATTCGCGATGTCACGGTCCGCGGTTCAGGACTACAACTGGAAACTCAAGACTCCGGCATATTCCTAGGCAAAGAAGCAACAAGTGCACATATTGAGAACAACCATATCGAAAACAATCTGATCGGCATTTATGTGTGGGGCGCAAACGACGCCATCGTCAAAAACAACACAATTACCGGTCGTCAAGATCTGCGAATGAACGAGCGGGGAAATGGCGTTCAGGTCTGGAATGCACCTGGCGCAAAGATTGAGGGAAATGATATCCGCTATGGTCGCGATGGAATTTTCGTCACAACAAGCAGAAATAATGTATTCGCTAACAATACCTTCCGGAATCTGAGATTCGCCGTCCACTATATGTACACCAACAACAGCTGTATCGAGGGGAACCTCTCCATCGGAAACAAGATCGGCTATGCAATCATGTACTCAACCAAAATCCAGGTCATCGGCAACAAATCCACAGGCGACCGGGACCGCGGTATTTTGTTCAACTTCGCCAACAAAATCGTGGTGCGCGATAACATCGTACAAGGTGGCCCGGACAAATGCGTCTTTATTTATAACTCAAACAAGAACGAGATCGTTCAAAACTATTTCTCGGGTTGCAATATCGGGGTTCACTTCACCGCTGGTTCCGAGCGAAACGTCATTTCCGGAAATGCTTTCGTGGGAAACCGCACACAGGTGAAATACGTCGGAACACGCTGGTTGGACTGGACCAGCAACGGCAAGGGAAACTATTGGAGTGATAACCCTGCTTTCGATTTGAACGGCGATGGAATTGCAGACACCGCCTACCGCCCCAATGACCTCACCGACCAGATTTTATGGCGCTACCCGTCCGCAAAACTTCTCACGAATAGTCCCGCAGTTCAGATCCTGAAATGGGCCCAGTCTGCATTTCCCGCTCTCCATCCCGGCGGCGTTACAGACACCGCTCCCTTGATGCAACTTCCCTCGCTGTTTCAAAATCTTGGGGAGCCAACATTATGAGCGAAACAATCAAACATATAGAAATCAAATCCGTCGTGAAATCTTATGGAAAAATCCATGCGGTAAACAACGTGGATTTGAACGTCCTTGCCGGAGAATGCGTCGCACTGGTCGGTCCCAACGGTGCCGGAAAAAGTACACTGTTCAAGCTCATTCTCGGATTGGTTCGCCCCACATCCGGCACCATCTCCATCCTTGGCCAGCAACCGGACCAGCCTGTCTTTGACCGCATCAGAAAGTCCATTGGCTTCCTGCCCGAACAGGTTTTATTCCAAGGCTCTCTGACTGGACGCGAAACACTTCAATTTTACACAAGTCTCAAAGGTGAAAGCAAAGACCAGATAGACGGCCTGTTTCAAACCGTCGAACTCGTGGAGGCCGCAGACCGGCGTGTATCAACTTACTCAAAGGGAATGCGCCAACGGCTCGGCCTCGCCCAAGCCCTCATCGGCAACCCTGAAATTCTTCTTCTGGATGAACCAACCTCAGGACTTGACCCGGCCTCACGATTGAACTTTTACGAAATCATCGAAAAACGACGAGTCCAAGGAGCCGCAGTCCTTTTATCATCACACGCACTCACCGAACTTGAGGCACGTACAAACCGTGTCGCCGTCCTCGCCCACGGAAAGCTTGTCGCTAACGGGTCCATCAACGCACTAAAAAGTAAACTTGCCCTCAGCTCGAAGATAAAATTAAAAGCCACCCCAACACAGATGAAGCTACTTTCCACAAAGTTTGCAGATCACTTTGATATAAACCACATTGTAAATGGTGTCGCTGTACTCGATTGCCCAGAAAATCAAAAGGTCTCTCTGGTCAAAGACCTGATGAGTTCCGATATTAAATTCGATGGCATCGAGATCATTGAGCCAACCCTTGAGCAGGTGTTTGCTTCCCTCACCAAAGGGGAGAAAAGACTATGAACCAGGTTATTATTCTTGCTGGCAAGGAAATCAGAGACGGCATGCGCAACAGATGGGTTGTCGTTGTGACGTTGCTAATGGCCGGCTTGGCTCTAATCCTTGCATTTCTCGGCAGCGCGCCAACAGGAACCACAAAAATCAGCGCTTTGGCGATCACCATCGTCAGCCTGTCGTCACTGAGCATATTCTTCATCCCGCTAATCGCTCTGCTCTTGTCCTACGATACAATTGTCGGAGAAAGCGAACGCGGCACGTTGATGCTGCTATTATCTTATCCGGTCACGCGGTGGCAGGTCATCGTTGGCAAATTCTTGGGCCAAACCGTACTGCTATCATTTGCCATCATACTAGGGTTTGGCATAGCCGCCATTGCCATAGCCATGAAAAGCGAAAGTGCTTTATCGGATCAGGCTTGGTCTGGGATTATTGGTCTGTTGGTATCCTCAGCATTGTTGGGTGCCGTATTCCTGGCCATCGGTTCTCTCATCAGCGCCTATGTTCGCGAACGCGGCACAGCCGCAGGCATAGCGGTAGGGATCTGGCTGCTGTTCGTTCTAATCTACGACTTGGGGCTTTTAGGCCTCTTGGCCGCCGATACCGGTCATAACATGAGCGACGGTTTGGTAACAGCCTTACTGCTCGCCAATCCAACCGATGCCTACCGTATGTTCAATCTTGTTGGTAGCCAGGAAGCTTCTCTCTTGTCAGGCATGGCTGGCCTAAGCGCCGAACGCCAAGTGTCCACATTGATCCTATCCACCGTAATGATTTTATGGGTCGCCATTCCCTTGTTCTTTGCTTGCCTCCTGTTTCAGCGGAGGCCCTTATGACACGAAAATCAAAACTCACATTGATCCTGGCATTTTTCCCCATCCTATTTCTCGTAGGCTGCGGTGAGGAAACCGTAACACCTGCCCCCACCGCACTCACACGTGATTCAAATGGCTATTATTGCAACATGATTGTCGTCGATCATCCCGGACCCAAAGCCCAGGTGTTCGAGAAGGGATACGACAAGCCTTTTTGGTTTCCCTCCGTACGAGATGCCTTCACTTATCTCCAGCTTCCTGGCGAAGCCCAACGGGTTCTAGCAGTCTATGTTCATGATATGGGTCGAGCGAAGAGCTGGCAGAAACCTCAAAACGACGGCATTTGGATCAAGGCAGAAGAAGCGTTCTATGTTCTCGACAGCAAGCGTCGAGGTGGCATGGGCACACGAGAAACAGTTCCATTCAAGGAACGATCAGCTGCTGAAAAATTCATCGCCGAGTATGGCGGACGTATTGTAACTTATAATTCCATTCCTCAAGATTACATCCTTGGGCGGGAGGGAGATGACTTTGGTCGAAAACCAGATGTCAGCGCCAACACGGACCAGTAAGATGAAGAAAACTGTGACAAAAAATATTTCTCGCAGACGAATGATCGCAATTTCGGCCTCATTCACCGGCGCTGCTGTTGTCTCTTTGAACCCCAGTCTAGCACTTTCAAAAACCTTAAATAAAAGCAAGCCCGTCACTTGGCATGGCACAGCACTCGGCGCTCAGGCTCAAATCACTCTCACTCATAACGATAGCAATGCTGCAAAAAACATTCTCAATAGCTGTCGCGAAGAAATTTCCCGCCTAGAGCACCTGTTCAGTCTCTATCAGCCCCAAAGCGCCATTTGCCAACTCAACCACGCTGGTGAACTCAACAATCCTGCACCTGAGATGCTGGAACTAGTCTCAAACAGCCTCACCATAAGCTCTCAGACCAACGGGGCATTCGACATCACTGTGCAACCCTTATGGCAACTCTATGCCAACCATTTCTCAAAAGCGTCAGCAAAACAATCCGGGCCCGACACCCTCCAGGTCAACCAAGCCCTTGGCCATGTCGACTATAGACAGCTCGAAGTTTCCACCCAACGCATTCATTTCAAAAAAGACGGCATGGGCATAACCCTTAATGGCATTGCGCAAGGCTACATTACCGACAAGATCTCCTCTTTGCTGCGCGCTGCTGGATACACAAATGTCCTTGTGTATCTGGGAGAAACATATGCCATGGGCCGAAAAAGCCCATCCCAACCGTGGATCGCAGGTATCCAGGATCCTGAAAACCAGAAAAATATATTGAAAACCTTCGCCCTGGAAAACCTGGCGCTCGCAACATCCGGCGGATACGGCACAACCTTCTCGACAACCGGCGAACACCACCACCTGTTTGATCCACGAACGGGACACAGTACAAACAGATATCGCTCCGTTTCCGTCATCGCCCCCGACGCCATGAGCGCAGATGCTCTTTCAACCGCTTTTTCCTCAATGTCATTACACGAAATCAGAAAAGTGATTGAACGACGGCAAAACGTGCGTGCAACAATTGTTCAGTCAAATAACCAAGTGCTTGAGCTTTGACCCTTCCCCCTTCTGTTCCTGAACACCAAAAAAGAAGATAACCAGCTTTCGTGAAAAGAAGAAAATTTCACACCTTTCAAGCCCACCAGCGAAATAGCAGCCGAAGAAACAACCGAAATTCGAGCAGGAATCGCTTTCCAGTCAGAACCTAGCCTGACGGCCCCAACTGTGCTGAGATGGAACCAATCTTAAAACTGGTTGGATCAAGCGAGCTTACATGACGACAATCGACTGGCTGGTAATTGGCGGGTATGGCCTTATCGTCGTGTTTCTGGGTTTCTTGGCCAATCGCTCGAAAAGCACAGAAGAAAACAACCAAACCGAATATTTCCTCGCTGGAAGACAACAAGGTTGGGCACCTGTCGCAGCCTCCACCTGGGCCACAAAATTATCGGCACTGACTTTTATCGGCGTTCCCGGTGCAGCAATCGCTGGAAATTTCGCCTACGTACAATTGTGGTTCGGCACGTTCCTGGCCGCCTATCTCGTGTCCGTAATTTTCATCCCGGAATTCTACCGCTTGCGCGTTTTCACGGTTTACGAATATCTCGAACATCGCTTGGGACCAAAAACAAGGTTCGGTGGAACCGTCCTTTTTATGGTCAGCAGGTGCTTGGCAAGCGCCGTCAGACTGGCGGGATGCGCCATCGCCACGTCTGTCTTTTTTGACCTATCTCTCACCTTCTCCATAGCGCTCATCGCCTTTGTCGCAAGTCTCTATGTTCTTATGGGAGGACTGCGCGCAGTCATTTGGACCGACAGTCTTCAACTTGTATTATTTCTTCTCGGTGCTCTTATCTCGATCATCTATGTAGGTCTCCAGTTACCCGGAGGCTTCACGCAAATCATTGACACCGGCACCGCCGCAGATAAATTCCGCATTTTCGATTTCCGCTTTGACCTTGCCGACGCGACAACCTTTTGGACGGGAAACTTGTTCGCTCTCGTGATCGGCATGGCCGTTGGCGCCGCAGATCAAGACATCGCCCAGCGCGCCCTAAGCTGCCGCAATGGAAAG
>JAJRZC010000138.1 GCA_024275435.1 Alphaproteobacteria bacterium | reverse complement strand
CGCTAGTCGTACTGAAAAATGAAGCGGTCGCCACCGCAAGCGATATAAAAACCTTCGCTCAAAAGACACTTTCTGCTTTCAAGGTCCCTCGCAATATCTATTTTCAAGACGAGATCCCCCAAAGTGCGACGGGAAAGTTACAGCGTATTGGGCTTGCAAAAAAGCTTGGACTTGTGGAATGACAAAGATCTGCATTTTCGGTGCCGGAGCCATTGGTGCATACATTGGCGGTAAGATCGCGTCTGCAAAGATCGCAGATGTTTCTTTGATCGCACGCGGATCCCATCTCCAAGCGCTGAAAACAATTGGTCTGACAATCCAAAAAGATGGCGTGCATTCTTCCGTTCATCCCAGAGCAACGGCCAACCCACGCGATCTTGGCCCCCAGGATTTTGTCATTGTTGCTTTGAAAAGCCACACCATCCCGGATGCCGTTGACGCCATACGCCCACTCCTTGGCCCTGAAACGGCTATTGTGTATGCTGTAAACGGTATTCCCTGGTGGTATTTTTATAAGTGTGAAGGTGCATTACAAGACCGGCGTATCAAAGCGGTCGATCCAGATGGAAAAATCTGGAATGCGCTTGAACCAGGCCGTGCCATTGGCTGCGTCGTCTATGCCGCAACAGAAGTTTCAGCACCGGGTATCATCAAACATATCGAAGGCGATAAGTTCGCGCTGGGCGAACCTTCAGGGGAAAAAACCGAGCGCATCAAAACCTTGAGCCGAATTCTGATTAAATCAGGATTAAAGGCGCCAATTCGACCACGCATACGCAACGAAATCTGGTTCAAGCTGTGGGGCAATTGTGCCTTTAATCCCATATCCGTCTTGACCCATGCGACACTGGAAGACATGTGCAAAGACCCAGGTGTGAGAGCCTTCGCGCGTTCCATAATGGTCGAAGCACAATCCGTAGCCCAAGCCCTAGGTGTGACGTTTCCTATTGATATTGAGCAGCGCATAGCGGGCGCCCAGGAAATTGGTGCTCACAAGACCTCCATGTTGCAGGATCTGGAAAGAAATCGCTCAATGGAAATCGACGCCATTGTAACCGCAGTGCAGGAACTCGGATACATAGTTCATGTTCCAACCCCCACCCTGGATACGGTCCTTTCTTTGACGAAGCAGCGCGCAAGGTCTGCCGGTTTATATCCCGGTTAATCAAATCTGTTTTGCAATCTTGCGTCTCAAAAAAGCACATCGCTAAGGGACTGTCTCAAAAAGAGACGAGGTGTTGTTCTGCTTTCAATCCAACACAGACAAATACATGGCCCGTCACTTGCACCTTCAATGGTTGAAATAGCCTGTGAATGAATGCAGGCCTTAACCAGCAAGTGCGCCAGGGAACGCGTCAGATGAAATTTGAAATCATTGGGACATTAACCGAATTTCATGAGCTGGAAGATGACTGGCGTTCGTTATTTGAAAAAAGCAGCTCCAGCGGAAACATCTTCGCGAGTTTTGAGTGGCATCGCTCGGTTTTGAACACTTACAGTGCGCTGTATAAAGACGGCAAACACCAGTTGGCAATCGTCGTTGGTCGTCGCCGTGGTGTTGTGGAGCTGATCTGCCCGCTTGTGTTGGTCCAATCATTTGCAACCAGAGTTCTCAACTGGATTGGTAGTCCCGTCAGTCAATACGGCGAAGCCATAGCAAACCTCGGAAAATCTGAGCCATATCTTCTGGAAGCAGCATTCAAGTTTGCTTCAAACACACTGCAGGCTGATGCTTTGGTATTGCAAAATGTAAAAGGTCACAGCGCAGTTGCATGCGCTCTTGAGCAAAACAACGCCTATGTTTTGAAACACCGCAAGGCTCCCCAAACCAACCTGCAAGGTTTCCAATCGGCAAAAGAGTTCAGCGCCAGTTTGACCGCAACCCGAAGAAAGAAACACAGACGCCTTTGGAAGAGACTTGGTGAGCAGGGGGGGGTGAAATTCGAAATACACGGGCCGGGCCCTCATTCAAGCATTCAAACGCGACAGGCCCTGGCCTTAAAGCGAAAATCTCTGGAAGAGCAAGGGACAATTTCCCGCGCTTTTTTGAATAAGAGGTTTGAGCCGTTTTTTCATGCGTTAGCATCAGACAAAAACGCCAACGTTGGGTTTCAAATCGGTACCATCACTCTGGACGAAAAGCTCATAGCTGCTGAAATTGGCTTCATGAGTGGCGACACCTATACCGCT
>JAJRZC010000137.1 GCA_024275435.1 Alphaproteobacteria bacterium | reverse complement strand
TGTAAATATTGTATTCTATCGCGAGGCCTATAATCAGGAGCGCGGTCGCGGCTACGCCTAGAACCGCGCCTGTGGCAATAATCAGGCCGATAAGAAATATGTGTTTTGCCCTGGTTGTCGCCATTGCGCATCTCCTTTGAATGGGCCTTCATTACCATATCCTGTTTGTTTTAGCATCTGATTACATGCACGGTTTTGGAGTTGGAAAATGTTGGTTTTCTAACTCCTAAGTTATCCAACCAAAACGGAGATCCCAGCAAAGAGCTGGGATCAGGGAATTTAACGGGCACCACGCCCGCCGCTTCGCTTTGGCCTAGGTGACGACATTCATTTTATAAAAGCCCGTTGGGCGTTGCTAAGAACCGCTGGTTCTCGCGCCCACAAGGGAAATAGACGGGGCCGTGTCCTCGCTGTGCTGCGGGCCGCACCCATTCCCCGTCGATTTTCCTTGCAGTTGCTACCTCCGGCACTTCGCCAGTGGGTCAGGTTTTAGAGCCGAGCGCGCTAAAGCGCTTCGCTTAAAACCAGGCAGAAAGGGCCGCAAGCCTTGACTGTCGCCCCACATGAGGAGTGCCACAAATGGCCAAATTTGATGTTTATCAGGAAGTCACCAACCAGATTGTAAACGCCTTGGAAGCGGGAACCCCGCCTTGGCGCAAGCCGTGGACCGGTGACGCAGTAGGGTTTTCTATGCCCAAACGGGCCAATGGCGAAATGTATAAAGGGATCAACGTTTTGATGCTTTGGATGATGGCCGAGCAACGGGGCTTCACAGCTGAAAGTTGGTTCACTTATCGCCAAGCTGTCGAGGCAGGCGGACAGGTGCGTAAAGGGGAGAAATCAACCACCGTTATTTATTTCAACACGGTGAAATCTGAGGACAAACAGGGCGAGGAAAAAACCATTCCATTTGCCAAGGCTTACCGCGTTTTTAATGCCGACCAGATCGAGGGCTTGCCCGCTGAGTTTTACCAGAAACCGTCAGAGCCGCGCGACCTTGGCACGAAGGCCGACCCCGAGCTAGACGGTTTTTTTGCTTCTATCGGGGCGCGGATCGAAACCAGCGACAAACCACAAGCCTACTTTGCGCCCTCAAAAGATATTATCCACATGCCACCGATTGAGACTTTCCATTCTGCGAACGGATATTATGCGACCCTTGCTCATGAATCTATCCATTTTACGGGTGTTGAAAAGCGCCTTGGTCGTTATAAAAATTATTCCAACAAGCAAGAATATGCTTTTGAAGAACTTATAGCCGAAATCGGCTCTTGTATGATTTGCGCCCGACTTGGCCTAACCCCCGAGTTTGACCAGAGCGCCGCCTATATTGAAGGGTGGCTAACGGCGCTGAAAGACGACAAGCGCTTGATTTTTAAAGCCGCCAGCGCCGCCCAGAAAGCAACGGACTATTTGCTGGAGGCCAGCAATGCCGACGAGGTCGAGAACGCCGCGTAAGTCTTATCCAGCAGTTTAGGTATCTACTTGCTATATTCCCTATTTTAGCTAATATAGGGAATATAGCTAAGGAGGCGAGAATGAAACATTTTTCATCAACAGAACTGGCCAACAAAACAGGCGATGTGCTGGCCGCAGCGGCGCAATCAGCTGTCGAGATCAACAAACATGGTAAGCCGCGCTTTGTTCTTTTGTCTATAGAGCGGTTTCAAGATCTTTTGAACCACGGCGCACGGGAAGCCGTGCATGTTTCGGACCTTTCAGATTCCGAAGCGGCAACCCTGATCGGCGATTTGCAGGACAGCATTGAAAATGACTGATGGCCCCAAGCCGCGCCTTGGTGATGTTTGGCGCTATCCCTATTTATGGAAGCGGGAACAAAGCGCAGGTAATACCGAAGGGGTGAAAAACCGCCCTTGCGCGCTGGCGCTTTTGAAGCGCTCGGAAAATGGTTTGTCTCAAATCATGCTGGTGCCAATCACAACCAAACCACAAGACAAAAACCCGTATGCCGTAGAAGTGCCGGAAATAGAGAAGAAGCGAGCGGGGCTGGATATGACCTTGCGGCTTTGGGTGGTAACGCAAGAATACAATGTGGATATTGTCGAGCGCAGCTACTATTTTGAACCCCATGCGCAGCTTGGTTCTTTTAGCATGTCTTTTGTCAAACAGGTGCAAGCCAAAATGATTGAGGCTGTGAAAGCGCGCAAATCGCTGAGCGTTTTGAGGCAGTAGAGGCCCGCATGGCTTTATCCCGGGTTTATAATTGACAAGGAAATCCCCGCGCGGTGCGGGGATCGAGCTGTTTAACGGGCACCCCGTCCTCCGCTTCGCTCTGGACGGGGTGAAGACGTTTCATATTTGGCCCTGCGGGCGCGCCGTCTTGCGCCGCCGGACCAGAGAAGGGCAGGGGGGTGAGCTGGCTTTGTCAGGAAGCCTTACGGTCGCCCTGATGTGGGTATGGGATCGTTTTCGCTTTGAGTAGCGAGAGCACCTGTTTTGCGGGGATGTGGGCGAGTTTATTTGGTGATGCGATCCTATCACCATCCTTGCTGCGCTTGGCCAGCCACCCTGCGCCATCCCATCCGGTTCTGCCCCCATCGCCTTTACGGAACAGGTTTCAGAACCGTAGCCAAGTGGCATCCGCATTCCCGTGTTTCTTCTCGATAAAACATAGCTGGCAGTTGGGGGAGAGCGCGTCGCTTCAACAGGGAATTTCCCCTGTCCCTGCGGGCCATTCCTCGCGAAACAAATTCCCTGCTGACACCCCCTCTGCCTGCCAGCTTTTGCATGTTTATCGAAACACTAAAAAATGAGGATTACACAATGGCTACGCAAACTCTGAAACTGAACGTTAAATCGGGCGAAAAGGATGGCAAAACCTTCTGGGACCGCTGCGGGGTGGTTTTCGTGAGCACCAATGATGCAGGCGAGATCACCGCGATCAATATCAAGCACTCCATGTTCCCCGGCGTTGAAATGGTTGCTTTCCCGCAAAAGCCCAATGATGATGAAAACGTCATTGACTAACCCACCAGGAGGGGCGGCCGGAAGGCCGCCTTTTTCTGTGTTCCACCGGCCTGCCAGTTCACCCCCCGTATAGCGGAGATCCCCGTAATGCGCGGGGATCGAGGATTTCAACGGACGCCCAGACCGCCGCTCCGCTTTGGTCAGGACGACGACTTTCAAATTTTAGGCCCTTCGGGCATTTCCAGGGGCTTTGCCCCCCACGCCCGCAAGCAAAATAGGCAGGGCCGTGTGGTCGGCTGCGCCGCCTGCCCGCACCAACGCCCTGTCGATTTTCCTTGCAGTTGCACCCCCCACTTTCGGCAAGGGCCAGAGTTTCAGAAGAGCGCGCTAAAGCGCTTTTCAAAAACTCACAGCCGATTGGGGAATAAACCTCAAACGCTGCACCACAATGAAGGAGGGCCACAAATGGCTTTTAGAATTACTCTCAAGGAGCGCAGGAAAGCAATTCTGCAAACCAAACCCGATTTTGACATTTTGCTGAATGGGGAGGTGTTTGGAGCGCTGACCTATAACATGACCGGATATATTGGTTATTTGCCTTTGCCTGAAGGTGGAAAGATGGATTTTGGCGAAATCAGCCTTACCGCTTATCGCCGCGAAATTGCCTATTTGCACCGCGAAGCCAAGAAAGTTGAGGCAGCAGCATGACCCAGCTAAACCGATACCGCGTTGTGGCAACATGCTTGACAACCTATACCGCCATCATTGAGGCCGAAAGCACCGCCGAGGCTGGCGAAAAAGCTTTCTTGCAGGAAAAGGCTGACTGGTCCGAAATTGGGGAACCAGATTGGCAGGTGGACAGGGTAGAGCCTATTGTTGCCAATGATTCCGAGCCAGCGCCAAGCGGGGTGGGTGAAGTTGCGATTAGCGGTGAAGCCTTTTCCGAGCTTTTGGCCCGCCGGACTAAGCTTCTCAAGAGAATAACTGAGCTGACGGAAACCCTGACAGTTGGGATTCTACCGCCTCATGCGGCGCACGAGTTGACGGGCCGGAGGTCCAGCGCTCGTATGGAGCTGAAAGGCGTTGAAACGGAGATAAACAAAGCGGTGGAGGGCGGCAAATGAAACCTTCCGTTCATCTCATCAAAGGGTTGCACATCACCGCCGCCGACAAGCGCAATATCATTGCGGCCATTATTTTCTTGGAAGAGAAGTTTTCGGCATTTGTGCAAGCAGACCCGCGCATTGTTCCAAACTATGGCGATATTGCCGTGAAACGAGGCAGTTCGCCCAAGTCCTATGCCATAACCCCGCGTTCTAGCGCGGTTGGCACTTATGACGTGGTTATCCGCGAGAAATACCGGAATGATTTTGGCCATGAGCGCTATGCCAAATCTTTTGTGACAGTTGAGGTGCGGGGCGTGCCGCCGCTCTACCTGCCGAATTATGCCCTGCCCGATACAAGCCCAAACCTGTTTTCTGAAGAAGGAATGCCCCTATGACCACTCACATTATTTGCATCACTTGCGGCTCACCTGATGTTTATGCCGATGCCACCGCCCGATGGAGCGCCAATAAATCAGAATGGGTTCTCGGAACTGTGCTTGATGATCGCTATTGCGATCAATGCGGAGCCGAAGCCAATCTAATCGAGGTTGACGAAGCCGAGGGGCTGGAAATTCAAGTCTCGGGCATGATTGCCGATGGGGAAAACTCTTTCCGACTGGTTGAAGATCACGAGACGCCCGCCTTTTTTGACGTGATGGTGAGAACCACCGCACTGGAAAGTGGCAATATTCTAACCCTGCACGAAGTTGATGATCTCACGCGACAAGAGGCCGATAAGGTGCTGAATGATCTTCTTTTCATTTTTCGCACAACACCGATTTCTAGGTTTTTGGGTAAGGGGAGCTGATCTATGAACATGGTTTCTCAAATCCTGCCAGACAGTGACGAAATGCCTTCCGGTGACAGCCTGCCCGCGCTGCAAACCGAAATCACCGCTATTGTTGAATCGCGCAATGCGGCGATTGCTACAATGCAAGATGCCTTGGATAATTTGAGCGCCGCTTACGCGGCTTCAAATGCTCAAATGGGAGCAGCGCAAGAGTATGCCAACCGTTCCCATATGGGAACCGTGCCGCCCGCCTATGTTTTTGGGCCGAAGCGATATGAACGGACCCACACGCGAAAGATTGATGTTGAAGACAGCATGAAAGCGTTTATTGCCGATACCGATGCTTCCATCTGGTCTTATCTGTTGGAGCGCTCGGGTATCCGCTCAATTATGGACGTGGAGGCAATCAAGCAATGGGAAGCCAGCATGGCCGAGGATATTCCCGAGGTCACGCTTGAAAACCTTACGGCTACATTTCAAAGCGTCATGGCTGATGCGGGCCTGATTTTTAAGCGTGGTTTGGCCAATGCTTTTTCCAAGCTGGACCGCCGTTTTAAGAGCCATGACGGTTTCAAAATCGGCAGCCGGATTATTCTAACCAATGTTTTCAGCGCGTTTTCCGGCTCTTGGAACTATAGCGATAAGCGGCGCGAGACCATTACCGATATTGAGCGCGTCTTTGCTAAACTGGACGGGGTGGCGCCTGACCCTCAAGTCCTCTTGCACGCGGTTGAAATGTCACGAGGCGCAGGGTTTGGGTGTCGCCAGTCCGAGGTGGAAACGTCCTATTTCAAAATACGGGGCTTTAAGAATGGCAACGCGCATCTTTGGTTTACCCGTGATGATCTTGTTGTCAAAGCCAACAAGCTCTTGGCAGATTTTTATGGCGAGGTTATTCCAGACGCCGCGCCGGAGGATGCACAACCCGAGCATTTTACCAGCGGCTCGCTTGTGCCTGCCAAAGACCTGCAATTCTATGCAACGCCCGAGGGCGTATTGCATGAACTCTTTCGCGATCTGAATATCTTTGAAGGGGCGCGGGTGTTGGAGCCGAGCGCCGGAACGGGCAACATCGTGGAGCGGATCAAGGGCCGGAATGGAGTTATTGTCAAATCTGGTGTTTGAGGATTGTTGGTCATGCGGCGATCTGGTCTGGGTTTGTGGTTTCAATTCCGTCTTTGAACGTGACGCCAGAGATGACTTTTGCGAGATAGTCAAAGCCGCGTAGCTTCCGCCA
>JAJRZC010000136.1 GCA_024275435.1 Alphaproteobacteria bacterium | reverse complement strand
CAATGGTAAAGTCGAACGAGATTTCGAATTGGCCATTGCCCTGCGACTCGACGAGGAAAGTTCTACTGGCCGGTTGCACAGTTATTTTCCCACCTCATTGCCATTACCGTTTAGTGGTCTGTTTCATGCCACGCTCGAGCTTGATTCAAACCGCAAGACAATCCGGGAAGGTTCGGAGCTAAACGAAGGTGTTTTGGTCGCTCTTGGTCGATTCCATGCCGAAACACTTGATGAGTTGAGGCAAGCAGGCCGGTTAACAGGTAACCCGCTTAACTGGCTCACCCCTGATGAGGCATTCCCGCAATCTCTAGAAAGCGTGGCCACTGAAGCATGGGCCCGTGCGAGGGAGTTGCCCTTAATCGAAGGCTTGGACGGGGTTTGGCGCACTGCTACTGATAGCCGGATTGGGCCACAGGGGTATGCGCAGTTTATTCCGTCACGCCTTTTTGGTGAAATGGCCAAGGTTGAAGCTGAAGAGGATAAAGTCGAGAATCTACTGCGCGACGAAATGAAAGTTCGGGAAGTTGATCCGGTAAAAATCCTAAAGCGGCTGCGGAAGGGTAATCTGGCTCTATCCGAACGCGCCCGTGCAATCGTTGGCATTGCGTCAGCACTCCCTGAAGAGCACCATGATCGACGCCTTTTTCTGGATGTGGATGGCAAAGAGATGCCGCAGGGTGCAATACCTTTCCTACCTCCAAGTAAAGAGCAGCAACGTCACAGTCTCCCCCCATGGTCTACGGCCCGATTTATTCATCCGGACCTCTGGAAGCAACTCGAGAATGTGGCGTCGGGTGACACACAACGCGAAAGAATTTCAAGCTTGAAGGGGTTTCGGGTGACGGAGTTCAGTGTGGACAGTGTCATCGGGGCTCTTCGCACCAAGTTGGCTGAACTGCTGAAATCAAAGCATTCAAATCCAGACCGAATCCAATCAGACTTTTTGGCGGAAATATACTCTTTGTATGACGGCAATCGAATCCGGCCGCCGGGTGTAATCCGGGTACGGTGTCAGGATGACAGCTGGCGGGATGTTACGACCGTTCATCTTTCCGAGCCTTATGGACAGAACGGCCAGATTAACGCCGCACTATACAAAACCCACCCTGAATTGCTGATGGCAGGCCCAATTCAAAACGGGCTCCCTGATGATGGTAGTGATTTGGCCGATTTTTTGATATGGCTGGGTATCAACCAATGGCCGAGAACGATCGTCGAGCCGCTGCCAAATGGATGGCAACCGATTGTCATGCAGGCTCTTCCAGAAAAGTTCACCGTTTCTGATGGGAGTAAGCTTCAAGAACTTGATCGTGACCAGCTACGTTGGGGGTATACGATTAAGGCTGAGCATGCCGTCATCGAGAAACTGGACGCAATTCTTGAGGATGCACCGTCAGATGCTGTTTTGGCTTGGATTTCTCAAGATGAACGGTTTGACCCGCTAGCCCAGGTTCAGGCCTTCGCGGTTTCAGTGAAAGGGCGAAGTAGCGGAAATGCCGCATTTCGTGAATATCATGGGATTCTGCCAAATATTGTGCGCTTGAGCGTTCAGACACAGGAATGGCTGGCTTGCAACGACAAACAACTTCATGCCCCTCAAGATGTAATGGTCCAGCCGGGTGCGCTTTCGGTTTTATTCAACACGCCTGCGAAGCCCAAAT
>JAJRZC010000135.1 GCA_024275435.1 Alphaproteobacteria bacterium | reverse complement strand
TTCACGGTCAAGGCAACGCAGTGGCGCATTGCCATCCGGCGAGAGATGAACGAAAGCGATACAGAAGCCAACACTAAGGCCATCGATAGCCTGTTGAATTTTGAGACGGTCAAGTATTTCGGAAACGAAGATCTGGAAGCGAATCGGTTTGATAAATCCATCGCGCGTTATGAACGAGCTGCAGTTCGATCATACTTTTCACTGGGTATCTTGAATTCCGGACAGTCGTTTATTTTTACACTTGGTATGACGATTACCATGCTTATGGCCGCCAGCGGTGTGGTATCTGGTGTGCACACAGTGGGTGACTTTGTGATGATCAATGCGATGATGATCCAGCTTTATATGCCGCTTCATTTCATGGGCATGGTCTATCGTGAAATCAAACAGGGGCTTGTGGACATCGAGACCATGTTTGCAATTTTACGGGTGGGCCCTGAGATAAAAGACAAACCGGGAGCGTTGCCGCTCAAGATCAAGAAGGGCGCTATTCGTTTTGAGAAAGTCCGGTTTGCCTATGATCCGGAACGTGTGATTCTGAAGGATGTCAGTTTTGACGTGCCGGCGGGAAAGATGGTGGCAATTGTGGGACCATCTGGTGCTGGAAAGTCTACCATAAGTCGTATTCTGTTTCGGTTTTACGACATTCAGTCGGGCCGGGTTTTGATTGATGGACAAGACATCGCGTCTGTTCAACAGAAAACGCTTCGCAGTGCCATTGGGGTCGTGCCACAAGATACGGTGCTGTTTAACGATACGATTTTATATAACATCCGATATGGACGTGCAGATGCCAGCGATGAAGAGGTCTTTGCAGTTGCCAAGCTTGCTCAAATTGACGAATTCGTGCGTGGACTTCCCCATGGCTACAATACGATGGTGGGTGAACGCGGATTAAAGCTTTCGGGTGGTGAAAAGCAAAGAGTGGCTATTGCTAGAACACTGCTTAAGGGGCCGCCCATTCTCATACTGGATGAAGCGACCAGTGCGCTGGATAGTCATACTGAAAAAGAAATCCAAGACGCGCTTGATCGGGTGGTGAAGGATCGCAGTACGCTTGTTATTGCCCATAGGCTATCAACCATTGTTCATGCGGATACGATCTTGGTTCTTGAGGCGGGGAAGATTGTCGAGCAGGGAACGCATGGCGAGCTGCTTGCTAAAGACGGCCTTTATGCGAGCTTGTGGAATCGGCAGCGGGAGGCGGAAAAGGCACGCGAAGAGTTAGCTCACGCCTTAGAGGAGGCAGAACGTATCGGGGCGCTGCCACCTGGAGAAGGGCTCTTGATCCCTTCCAAGTGACAGCACCAATTACAACGCACGTCGTTTTTCTATTCGTATTCTCAAATAGGCCATACGGACCAGAAATAGAGCACGTATGCACCCAGAAGTGCAAAGCCTCCAACGCGACTGATGGTTCCTTTCCCAAAAAAGGCGAGCGCAATTAATGCTACGGTTGCGGCGATCACGATGAGGTTGTCATATACGATGATCTGGTGGGGGACGTTTAAGGGTGCGATAATGCCCACGACACCGCCGATGCCAATTGTATTATAGATATTTGAGCCGATGATGTTTCCGACAGCGACATCTGTTTGACGACGTATGGCGGCGATGACCGAGGTTGCAAGCTCAGGCATGGAGGTGCCAATGGCGACAATGGTGAGGCCGATGACGGTTTCCTCGATGCCGTAGCTTCTGGCCAGACCAATGGCGCCTTCGACGAGAAGGTTTCCGCCCCATATGATTGTAGCCAAACCAAAAACGGTCAAAATAAATGGGAGGGCCCAGCCATATTTTGCGGTGTATTTGGCGTGTAATCTCGACATCAAGCTGGGCTCGTCGGCCAATCGTATGGTGGCCTCGGCTTTGTTGACCGGAGCTGGGTGATCTGCGTTGGCGTGCGTTTTTTCATATTGATAAGCGGATACCAAATAGGCGAGAAGCAGAAGCAGGTAGATGCTGCCGACGATGGGATTTAAGGGCACGAGAGCACTTGAGATGGCAAAAAGAATTGCTACGCCAAGCACGATGGATCCATCGCGTTTGATGCCTTGCAGGTTTACGGTCAGCGGGTAAAGAAGAGCTGAGGTGCCAATGATGAGTAGAATGTTTGATATATTGGAGCCGACAAAGTTGCCAATTGCGATTCCGGGAGAGCCTTTGAACGAGGCCTGAACGCTGGTGACGAGTTCAGGAACAGAGGTGCCAAAGCCAACCAAGGCGATGCCGATGAACAGGGTCGATAAACCCATCCGTTCTGCAAGTGCGACAGAACCTCGAACTAGAGCTTCGCCGCCGATGATGAGCAGTAGAAAGCCAGACAACATAAGGGCGATATCGAACATGATGACTATAGTTTCCTTATTGGGTAGATGCGGCGCTGGCAGGCGTTTGTGTCCTGGTGGCTAAGGTCGCAGCGAATTATCAGGATTTTTTACTGGCTGGGTATTTGGGTGGTCCTTGATGCCCATGAACAAAGATAGGATCTTTACGGGTTTGGTTCCTGTGTTTACTCCGTTGTGGGGCAGGTTTCGTACCTCAATCAGAGCGTCGCCCTTGCTATAG
>JAJRZC010000134.1 GCA_024275435.1 Alphaproteobacteria bacterium | reverse complement strand
GTCACCAGGACAAAGAAAAAACCAATCCACAACCATTTCACGGTTTGCGGTCGCACAAGCCAATGATCACTTTCTGTGACCGACGCTCGACTTTCTTCCAATTCGTTCTTTTTGGAAACCATCACCTCACCCCGCTATCATCATGCGGGCCAGCGTAAGCGGCACCACAGGATAAAAGAACAATACAATCGTCATCAACGCCGTTAAACACAGTGCCAGAACCATCGGCCACGGCGCTTCACCATGATCCTGGGACACGGATCCAGCCCCCTGCGTCACTCCTTCGGGAGAATAAAAGAACGCGCGCAGGACAATGGGCAGAAAATAACCTGCATTCAACATTGTCGATAGGATAATAACCCCGACAGGCAGCCATTGTTCGCTGGCAAACGATCCCGAAAGCATAAACCACTTCGATATGAAAATAGCCGTAGGCGGCAACCCAATCATCGCCAGCGCACCGATGGCAAACGCCCCCATCGTCCATGGCATCTTCCAGCCGATCCCATTCAGCTCGCTGACTTTGGTCTTATGCGCCGCCGTATAAATCGCTCCAGCAGCAAAAAACAAGGTAATCTTGGAAACCGCATGGCCAGCAATATGCATCACCGCACCTATCACCGAGATAGGCGTCAAAATAGCTGCCGCCAAAATCACATAGGACAATTGCGAGACCGTGGAATAGGCAAGGCGTTTCTTCAAATTGTCCTGACGCAACGCAACCACGGAAGCTGCAAGAACGGTAAAACCAGAGGCCCACAAAAGCCAATCCGCGCTTCCCGCCTCACGCAACGTATCAATACCGAATACATAGACAATGATTTTCACCACCGTAAACACGCCCGCCTTAACCACCGCAACGGCATGCAACAATGCACTGACAGGCGTAGGAGCCACCATCGCAGCAGGCAGCCAGAAATGAAACGGCATCAAAGCCGCCTTGCCTACGCCAAAAATGAAAAGAGCTAGCAACAATCCCAAAGCAGGACCCGACAAACGCTCACCAAGAATACCCCCGGCAACAAAATCAAGTGCACCCGCATAATAGCCTGTAATAATAATCGCTGGCAGGAACAACACCATCGATGTTCCAATAAGCAATCCAATGTAAACCCGCCCTGCCTTCATCGCATCTGAACTGCCTTTGTGGGTCACCAGCGGATACGTGGAGAGCGTCAAGGCCTCATAGAACACAAACAGCGAAAACAGGTTCTTGGAAAAAGCCAAACCCATCGTCGCGCCAATCGCAACGGCAAACCACATATAAAATTGCGTCTGACGTGGCTCTTGGTTGGCACGCATATAACCGATGGAATAAATCGAGTTTACGATCCACAAACTCGAAGCAACCAACCCAAACATGAGCCCCAGTGGCTCCACCTTGAACGCAAGCTCAAGCATGGGCGCCACCTGCCAAACGGCAATATCAAGCTCCCCATTTCTTAGCAGGTCTGGTGTATTCATGACCTCGCGGTAAAGTGACCAGACGACAAAAGCCTGCCCCGAGGCAGCAATAAGCGTCACAAACTCTCGAATATTTCGATGGCGGTGAAACAGAGGTATCAAAACGGCCGCGCCCCACGGGATCAGCAATGCGGCAATCATCAACTGAGCAGGAGAGCCAAAATCACCCGTCATTTTATGCCCCCAAACAGCGCCTCGGCAACAGGTGCGGCAACACCCACAGACAAACGTGTGTCAAACCCTAGATAGATGGTCGCGAGCGCCAGAACCCACAACGGTAAAAGCATCATCATTGGTGGATCTTTAGCTTTTTCAGCCGCCTGGGAAGGTTCACGAAACCACAAGACCTCCATGATCCGGCCCATATAGACAACGCTGATAAGCGAGCTCAAGACGATCGCAAAAACAATCACCCACCAGCCTTTCTCCAAAGCGCCCAACACCAGATACCATTTGGTAATGAACCCGGCCGTTCCCGGTATACCCATCAGTCCCATACCGGCAATAGCAAATGCCACCATCGTCCACGGCATCTTACGCCCCAGCCCGGACAAGTCGCCAAGTCGCACCGTACCAATCCGGTACACCACCGCACCCAGCGCCAAAAACAAGGCAGTCTTCATGACAGCATGATTGACAATGTGTGCAAGCGCCCCCGTCAAGCCGGACACATTGGCAAGGCCGATCCCCAGCACGATGTAACCCATTTGCGAAACAGAAGAATACGCCAGCATGCGCTTGGCATTTTCTTCAAACACAGCAGCAAACGCAGCAATAAACATCCCCGCCAGTCCAAGTGCCAGTAAGACATGACCAACAGGCATACTCTCAAAAGGAACCGTCGTCCCAAAAACCGTAAACAACAAACGCACCAGCAAATAAATCGCGGCCTTCGTCGCAGTACCCGCTAGAAAAACCGTTGCAAATGAAGGAGCATAGGCATAGGCATTTGGAAGCCAGACGTGCATGGGAAACAAGGCAATCTTCAAACTCAAGCCCACCGTAATGAACCCAAGAGCCGCCATCACCGGCCCAGAGCGCTCTGCCATAGCCGGCCCGAGTCTTGAAGCGATATCATCAAAGTTCAAGCTGCCAGTGACAACATACAAAAGCCCGATGCCAACCACATAGAGCGTGGCCCCGATCGTTCCCATGATGAGGTATTGATAAGACGCCAACAACGCACGCCGGTGTTTGCCCAGCGCTATCATCACATAGGTTGAGAGCGAGGATATTTCGAGAAATACAAACGCGTTAAACGCATCACCCGTAATGGTGATCCCTAAAAGACCTGCAAGGCACAACAGATACATGGTGTAAAACCAGGACTGCAAATGCGAATCGATCTCATAGGCAACACTTCTACGTGCGAATGGCATGATCACCGCACCAATCACGGTAATAAGTGTCAACACAAGTGCACTCAGTCCGTCTACTTTATAGACGATCCCGAAAGGTGCCTCCCAGTTTCCAAGCTCGTAGGTAATGGTCTGACCTGTCTTCAACACATCAAACAACATCAACCCGGAGATAACTGGCAACACAAAAGCGATACATGCGGTCAAAAGCCAGGAGAGTGTTCCGCGCTGTATCAGTGCGCAAAAAAGCGCGCCAAGCAACGGCAACAGAACAACAAGAATTGGAAAGTGCGGCTTCACAGCGCTCAACACATCTGCGCCCATCATGCCCCATCGTCCTTCGCAAAAATCTCGTCTTCCTCCACCGTCCCATATGCCTCGTGGATACGAACCACAAGCGCCAGCCCCAGCGCAAACGTGGAGACTCCCACGACAATTGCTGTCAGAATCAACACATGAGGAAGCGGATTGGAATAGAACTTGAAGGCGGGATCATAAATCGGTGCCGTTCCCCCGACTATTTTCCCCGCAGACAGATAAAGCAGATAAACAGACGTTTGAAACAAGCTCAAACCAATGAGCTTCTTGATCATGTTGCCTCGGGCAATAACAATGTAAAGCCCCGCCACCATCAAGAATATTGTGATGAAGTAATTATAGTGGGTGACAAACACCTTCAATTGATCCATCAGCGGCCCCGCCCGACAAATGCATAAAACATCGCACTCATTGTTCCAGACACAGTAATGAAAACACCAAGTTCAACAAACAGGATTCCCCACTCATGGGCGGTTAAAAACTTTTGGGCAAAACCGGTGTACTCAAGAAACTTATAGCCAAGCAACATACTGACAACACCCGTACCGGCATAAACCAAAACACCCAGCGGTATCATCACTTGAACGAGCTCTTGCGGAATAACCCGCTGCGCCGCCTTCAAGCCAAAAATGATGGCGTAAAGAATCACCATCCCTGCCGCAATAACACCCGCTTGAAACCCGCCACCAGGCCCATAATCCCCATGGAACTGCACGTAAAACGCAAACAGCAAAATGAACGGCAGAACAAGCTTCGTCCCGACCCTCAAGATGACATCAAGTTTCATGCCTCTCCCCCACGATCACCCTGACCTTCAGATTCACCCAGCATCTTTCTGCGACGCCCTTTTAAAAGCATCAACACACCGATCCCGGCCGTAAAAATAACCGCCGTTTCACCCAACGTATCAAAACTACGATAATCTGCGAGAACCGATGTAACCATGTTGGGAGGAGCCAGATGGTCTCTCGATGCTGCTAGGTAAGTGGGCGCCGTGTGCATATGAACCGGAGCATCCACGATACCAAATGGCGGCAGGCTCATCGTCCCCCAAATTAGGGCCGCCCCCACAACAACGCTGACAAATATCGGAATGATCACCCCACGAACCTGTGGGTATTCAACACTCTTGGTAAGATGCAAGGTCGCAAGGAGAATGACAGTTGAAATGCCTGCACCCACAGAGGCTTCCGTCATGGCGACATCGACAGCATCAAGGACCATCATCACACTCGCCATCAGAAACGAGTAGATACTCGCCAGCATAACAACACCAAACATATTGCGTTGACGCACAATAGCGATTGTTATGACAGCCAGCAGCGTTAACAGCACCATCATGAGAAGCGACTCAACCGGAACACCCTCAATGGATGCTCCTTTGATCAGCCCTGTTCCCTGGACCGAAGCCCCTTCAACAACCGCACCTGAAACCCCATCTTTGTTCACTGTGTCCTACTCCCGGTTCCAGCATCATTTGTTTGCTTGTTGGCCGTATTATCCAACCCCATCTCGCCAGCAACCGGTTGCCCCCTTCGATCCTGATCGAGCTTCGGCTCAATACCAGCCTGCAAAGCAGCCTGGGCCAGCGCATGCGATGCAACAGGACCGATAAAAAATAGCAATCCCAAAACCACGACAAGTTTAAACACCACCAGCAATGAACCAGCTTGCAGACCAAGACCCAAAACAAGAAGAACCGCTCCCGCCGTATCAATGACACTAACAGCGTGCATGCGTGAAAAAACGTCCGGCATGCGCAGTATACCCACAGCCCCGGTGATCACAAAAAAGCTGCCTGCACAGATGAGCACCCAACTTAAAATATCGACAACAAGCGTACCCATCACTCAGTACCGTCCTCCTCGACATCAAAGGCGAGGTCGCCATGTCTGAAAAACTTCAAAACCGCAAAGGTTCCAATCAGGTTTAACAACCCATAGGTCAATCCAATATCAAGCCATTCAGGACGCCCAGTCAGAAAACCCAACGCAGCTAGGAATAATATCGCAAGCGTTCCAATGGAGTTCGCAGCCAAAACCCGATCAAAAACTGTTGGACCGGAAATTGCTCGATAAACCACGAGTACCAGCGCGAGAAGAACGGCACCTGTTGCCACAAAAAACATCAATCCGCCCCCTCAAATTCGCTTACCTTGCGATCCATTTCTCCCGATTGAACATCATCTGCCCCTTCACGGGTCAAAGCATAAACCGTAAGGATCTTGTCCTCGACGCCGGTTGTTATGGTCCCTGGAGTTAGGGTGATTGAATTCGCATAGGTCGCAAGACCAACGTCCGTTTTCTGAGACGCTCGAACCCGTGTCATGGTCGGAGAAATAGGAAGGCTTGGGTGCCAAATACGGCGCGAAACATCAATCGCTGACTTGAAGATCTCAACCCACAGCCATGCCCAGTACCTAGGAGCGCTGCTGTAAAGATGAATCGGCTGTCCTTCTTCGTCTGCCACATGCATGCGATACGCAATCCAAACACATAGCAGTACACAACCCACACCAACGGACAGAAGAAATGGCGTGTAGTGACCCGACATCGCAAGCCAAAACGCCATCAGCGTAAACCCTAGGCTGAGAATATAACCAATGCTACCCTTACCCCGCATACGATTTCCCAACGACGTAGTTTGAAGATAAATATTCCAAGCCGCTCAAGACGAGAGACAAACAAGCATGATAGTCAAAGTGGTTCTAAACTGGTGAATTATCCTGAAAAACAAACATATCCGCCGCCAAAAGATCATTGACAATCAGATACCAGATAACGGCAAAGACAACACTGGCAACAACCGTATTGATACCAAAAACCCGCAGCATGTTCATTCGAGAAGGTGCACTCGACGGTGTACCTGGAACAACCTCGCCCGCCTCTCCCTGTGTCCTTAGTCCAAAAGGCAAAACCGTAAACAAGGTCAGCCACCAAACAATAAAGTAGATGGCCACAGCAAAAACAATACTCATTAAACGTCTCCGACTATGTCAACAACACACCATCCCCAAAGGAGACGTATTCCCATTACCAATCATATTCCAAATGGAACATCCCAATTTCTCAGGCCTGCTCAAGCTCTGTGAGCGTGCCAAAAAAGTCTTTGGGATGCAGGAACAAAACTGGCTTTCCATGCGCACCGATCTTTGGTTCGCCATCTCCAAGTACACGCGCGCCCTGGGCTTTTAGACGGTCGCGAGCGGCAATGATATCATCAACTTCATAGCAGACATGATGAATGCCTCCACTTGGGTTCTTCGCCAGGAAGGCTGCAATAGGAGAATTCTCGCCCAGTGGCTCCAGCAGTTCGATCTTGGTATTATCAAGATTGACAAAAACCACCTTAACTCCATGCTCCGGATAAGGCGTTGGGGAAGTTACTTCCGCCCCCAGCGTATCCCTGTAAACGGCTGTAGCCGCTTCAAGGTCATGCACCGCAATCGCAACGTGATTGAGCCGACCGAGCATAGATTCATTCTCCTTTATGTTGCTTCATCCGGGCTTGGCCGGAAACATTTCAAATAAGCATATACAAATGCTATTCAAGACCCAATACCTCAGGCATCTTCCACTAGAGAGACCATCACCTTAACGATCGGTCGTTTTCCCCATTCTTTTGAAATTGCAGAACGAACAACTCGACGAACCGTATCTTCGAACTTATCCAAATTCTTTCGTCGCGCCTTCGGCAGGCCATCAATCGCATCATCAACAGCATCCAGAACGATGTCATACATATCTTCGCCGTTTTTTGCCTTATACGGAACCCCATCGAGCACCACATCCGGGTCTGCG
Organism: Alphaproteobacteria bacterium; assembly: GCA_024275435.1. Lineage (GTDB taxonomy): Bacteria > Pseudomonadota > Alphaproteobacteria > Rhizobiales > Hyphomicrobiaceae > JAJRZC01. The sequence continues at coordinate 563 of JAJRZC010000134.1, read as the reverse complement.
ATCACATCGCCTCGTCCATTGACCACAAGCGACACAACTGCAATTCCAACCATAGACAGCTTAACCCGTTCGCGCACGCCACCTTCATCACTGGGCACAACAAGACGACCGTCACGAAACAACCTCCCAGAAGGTGCCTCATCAACTATGCCCAAATCCCCAGGCGCTATCTTAACGATTTCACCGTTAAACACTGGCAGGGATTGAGGGATGCCGGAAGCAAGCGCAAAGCGCGCATGCTCCATCAGATGACGTGCCTCACCATGCATCGGTATCAAAACTTCGGGTTTGATCAGCTTATATAACGTAGACAATTCATCACGCCGAGGGTGCCCGGTAACATGAACAAGCGCCTCTGCGTCCGTTAAAACATCAACCCCCATCCGGGCAAGCTTGTTTTTCACCAACCCAATGGCCCGTTCATTTCCAGGAATATCCCGCGACGAGAAAAGCACAACATCCCCTCTCGCCAACTTGACATCTGGATGCTCTCCATCAGCCACACGAGACATCGCAGCCCTCGGTTCGCCCTGGCAGCCCGTGCATAAAAGTAGCATCTTGCG
>JAJRZC010000133.1 GCA_024275435.1 Alphaproteobacteria bacterium | reverse complement strand
TCCTGGGTATCGAAATATATCACCCTATCGTGGAAATGGCGTACATCATGTCGACGCTTGGGAACCAACTCTAACTTTCCCGAATAATGCCGATCAATTTTACTGCGAAGCGCGCTAACCTGGAATGCCTCGGTGTCATCCGAGTTATCAGATTTCCAGAGAATAGTCAGTTCGCTAATACCTACATCTAATCTCTGTAATTGCTCAAGAAAATTAGCAAGCTTCTCCCTGCCGTGTTGGCGAGCGCCGCACCATGGGTCTTCGATGGTCATGCGGACTGTAAGGCCAGATAGCGGAGCAAATATTGGGCCAAGATTTCGTACATCCCCAGGCTTGAACCTATGCGTGGAGAGACGATCAAGCAGCGAAGATAAATACACCGTTTTTGCGTTGGAAGCCTCAATGATTTTGACTGCATGGCGACCGACCCAAGATTCTGCCATAGGCCGCGTACACCTAAAAATGACAGATTCTCCGAGCCCAGACAAGCCAGAAGCATGGCTATCATTGTCGAAAAGCTCTTCAATATCACCATTTCCAAGAAATGTGACGCGTGGTGCTTCTTTGTAAGTGGCTTCTGGCAGAGAGGGAAATACCAGTCTACCCGTGTCTTCCAATGGTCTTAAGATCGTTGCAACCTGTCGGTCCAACCAATTTGCTTGCCCCTCATCCGGAACGGCACAAAACACAGTGACTTTACGGCGTGGTTCTGCCTCCAGCCAGTCGCGTAGATTTTGGGCGCTCCTGACGGCATCTTCTTCGTGCTCTGCTCCCCAAAGAGTGTTTGCAACCACAACAACTTGATCCCGGTTTCGGAGGTATCGGCTTAGAGCTGCACCTGTGGGTGCGTCGGTGGGAATTGCGTGCGCCGGGACATGATCTGGTCTTGCCGTACTACGCGCTAATATTTCCAAAAGCCACTTGAGGGAAAAATGACGGTTGAAACGATCCCAATAAGCTTGGTTCGAATAGTCATTTAGGCATCTCACACAACTCGTTTGACACTTTTCTCCCCTTTCGCAGTCAAGAATCTCCGCGGCCTTGGACAGTAAACGTCGGGCCGAGTAGCGTGGCTCATCAATCAGGCGACGCGCATATCCAGCCCCTCCAGGTGTGGAATCTGCCAGAATAATCAGATAGTCATCGGTTCCGCTTTCAAATGTTGCGCGCAAATCACGAGGGTCTGTCCCCAGTAAATCCGCTGCAGCAAGCCGGATAGCTTCAGCAGCCCCGCGCAATGTATCATTAATATACGCTGTGCGGTCTTTAACATCAGCGGGAACGGCTATTGCCTCTGAAAACCGCAATATACGCACATCTGTGGTGAAGATATGTGCCAAATCAATTGGGTATTTGAGAGATTCTACCGAGCACGGATCACCTGAACGTGGGTCATAGTGTTTGCTTGGAATTTCCGTTTTCGAGAAATTGCTTCCTTTTGGAGCAGCTTCAGCATGTTCACAGCGGGGACAACGAAAATACCCACTACCATGAGGTCCACGGTTTACAACAACCATGCGGCCTTCTTCACCCTCCACGCTACCGTGTGACGGGGCTAAAAAGGTTGTAACGTGCAAAAGATCAGTCTTGCTCATCTTGTCACGAGGGGCGCGGGTCAATAGCCGGGCTTCATCAACAGCACGCGTCCGAAGTCTACTAACCCCGGGTTCTCCTCCGGCCCTGTCTTTGTAGGACGTCAGGAATCCAATTGGTTCAAGATATTTGCGCGCTAAAGGCAGTTTAGTTGTCCCGCAGCCGAAACACTGCTCCGAAAGCTGATCCCATTCATCCACACGTTCGACATGCTGGCATACATCGCAAATCCGTATGAAGCCCTCCTCAAGCCAGGCATCACCCGACACTCTTGTATGCCGCCGCGCAATACCAGCACTTTTCCAAATGCGGCCAGCGGCCACTGTTTCGGCACCCGGCGCATATTCCGATATGGCCAGTGTCGCATCTCTACTTAGCTCGATATCGCTTTCATTTGCTCCCTGATTGTCTCTGTTTTGCACAATCTCAAGGCTCAGGGAATGCACTGGAAAACTATAAGTAGGTATGACAGCTGTGCGTGATAAACTGTCGACGAGGAGGCGGTAAAGATAGCGTTTTTTCTCGCCGTCTGCCCGTTTCATACGCCCCAAGGCGCGGGATTTAAAATCCTCTGTTTCTGCATCCACCATGTCTTTCTCGGCAAGTTCGTAGCGGTGCTGAATACTGGCCCAACGTCCTGCGACTTGTTCAACCCAACCACCAATTTCGCGCCTCACATGGGCAACCAGTTCGCTTCCGCGCAATGCGGTTCCTGCCGGGAGAGCATGTGACATTTCTGTTGCGCGTTCAATCGCCACTTTACCCATTTCGCTGGCCAACCATACATCCAAATCATGTAAAATTGTGCGCGTCTCTTCCGCGTCGAGTCGATCAGACAATACGTCACGCAAGCGTGGCGCTCCTTTCCTTTCACTGGCCTCAAGCCGAGTGTCAAGCCAACCGGCAAGGACACACGACACCTGATGCCTGCGTAAAAAACGGGCATTATCCAAAGAAATATACGGCATAGTCGGGAGGCTAGCCAAATATTCGGGGAATGCATTGAAGGTTGCCTGATCGTATCTGCTACCCCTTGCAATTGTTAGGGCAATTGGAGCCGCTTGCGCACGTCGCCCTGCACGGCCTGCACGTTGTTGATAGTTTGATATTCCAGGAGGGACGTTCCGGCAGATTACGGCCTCAAGGTCACCAAGGTCTACCCCCATTTCCATAGTTGTTGTGCAGCTTAATAGGTTGAATTTACCCTCCCGAAATCCACCCTCAATTATATTACGCAAGCTGGGACCGATTGCAGCAGTATGTTCCCGCGCAATCGCCGCACTCGGAAACGCGCGATATCGCTTCACATAGTAGTTTTCACTCTCTTCGCCATCGTTTTTAACGGCTATCGTTTCTCCGTCACATCGGAATGCAAGACAAACCCCTTCCAGATCAAATGCGGCAACTCGACCACATTTCTTGCATTGGTACCGTTTTCGTCCCTTGTCGATTTGGAGGCTGTCCAAGTTGATAACCAACCCAGCCTTATGGCTCTGCAAAATGCCCGCCCGCCGCAATGAAAGCGCGTCCCAGCATGCCCGTGCTAATGTGGCCGACTCGTCAAAACTGAGACCAAGACGATTAGAAAGAACCCAAGTAAAACGTGTCGGCGTCTTCGGTTTAGAGGGCAGAATTGTTCTGAGGCGCTTACCTTCTGATGTGCGGTCCAAATCATATGAGGTCTCAACAGAGCCTCGACCCTTACCCCAAATTGCTTCATCAGACAAATCAATCATGCCGCCAAAGTCGCTGATGGCTCTGTTCTGCCTCATCATCAAAAGAATAAGCCGGAGCGCGCCTGGAACCAATTTAGTCAAGGCCACCGACGACAGGTTGCCTTGTGCTTTCTTTATAACCTGATCCAGTTTTGCGTGACTTACCCGCCACAACCCGAATGCCTCTGGCGAAATCCGCCCCGTTGCTGCAAGCGTCAGTTCAGCCGTAACAAGCGCTAACAGGCGGTCTTTAAACTGCTCACCCTTCATCGGCCGTTCCAACTCTCGGCGGTCATAAAGAGCAAATTTTGATTTCCGCAAACGGCGAGCCACTGAATCCGCCAAATCACGGATACTTATTGGCTCGTCTTCGTTTCTGATGGAATCCAAGATTGCACCACGCAGCGCTTCGAGGCGAGAAGTTCGCTCAAAAAATGGTGCAAAGAATGCAGCATCTTGCCGATTGTCCGAAAACGCAAGCAGAGCTCGCCCCCCCATTGGTCCGTCTGAATACTCACGAGGAGGCAGCGCTTCAAGCAATGCTTGCGCCGCCATGGCAGACACCGCTTCATCCCCTGGATGAATTGGCGTAACCGGCTCGGCGTAGTTGCCAGCCCCTGCACCGCAGGCCAAGCATTTTTTTACATAGGTTTTGCGATCGCGGCCGTCTTCCTCTGTGCTTGCACGTTGAAGCGCAATCGCGCCATCGTCAGAGGCGTCCATAATTTGACCATCAATCGGGTTTAAATATTCTAAATCATCGGCTTCTGTATCTTCAGTTACGTCGTCGGTAGCAGCAGGTCCACTTGAACCAAGACGCAAGACAATGCGCTTTGATGATCCGTTTCGCACTGGCGTCGGCGCTATTTTTAATCCATCATCGAAACCCTCGATATACGGTTGTCCACAACTGCGGCAGACAAGCAGTGGCCAGAGTGCGGTTGCCTTGGAAGTGGCATCACGCCCATTTCGCCCAATTTCAGGAGTTGCCCAGCTCTCTTCATTGCCTGGATCCAGCCCCACAAGAATGCCTTCGGTGGCGCTTGCTGAAATGTGATATCGCGCTGGCAACAGCGGATATCCATCACCTCCGGATGGGACGGCTAGCACAGCAACAGATATGAGCGCCGTCATAGCCCTAATTGATATTTTTGATGGCGCATCGGGGAAAACCTGTTTGGCTAAAGCCTCCAGCGGCAAGATTTTTGCCCCGGCATTTTCAGCAGGCAACAAGATTTTTGCAGTTAACCTGATTTCTTTCAAAGATGACAAGGCTTCAGAAAGTCGGCTTCCTAGGTGAGGGCCATCCTGAAGGTCCAATATCCCACCGGACATCTCGTTCCAATATTCGACATGTTCTTTGGCCTCGTCAGGGTGAAGGTCACCTTCTCGCTTAAGCTCGACCAAACCTTCACCCAACTTTATCCATTGCTCCGCAGATAAAGACCGTGACGCCCCCCCTGCTGTCAGCTTGGGATGCAGTTCCCGTTTCGATGTTATGATAGCTTCACTGCCCCCGCCAAATGGCTCGCCAAACAGGTCTTCGGCGAACCGGGCCAGTTCGTCTTTTCGAGACGGGTCAAGGCTCGCAGAGGTTCCTACGCAACGTAAGGTGTTGGGCTTTACTCCGAGCGTCGCTTTCAACTTTCTTAAAAGGAATGCAACTTCAATGGCTTGTGCGCCAGTGTAAGTGTGCAATTCATCGAGAACGATCCACTGAAGGTCTGCATTTTTCAGTAGCGCTCGGTTTTTGGGCAACAGGAGAATATGCTCCAGCATTGCGTAGTTCGTGATTAAGATATCAGGAGGGTTTTCCAGCATCTCTTTGCGAGACAGTAGCCAATTCTGGGGCACTTTTGCATCATGACCGAAAGCGGATTGAAAGCTCGGCGCTTCAATAATTTCTCGTTCAATCTCCGCCCTGTTGGCCCGAGCACTTGTTTGGCCTGTAAAGCGGCCGAGAGTAAGGCCTGGATCGCCAAGGTCTTTGAACAACAGCTTTGATATGCGATACATTTGATCTGTTGCCAGTGCGTTCAATGGATAGACAAGGATCGCTTTGACGCCTGGTTTTCCGGCTCCTGCACGCAAGAGTGCGTCTATAAGTGGAAAAAGGAAGGCTTCGGTTTTACCCGAACCTGTACCTGTTGCTACCAGATAGTTTTCATTCCGTCCAACGGCTGCTCTTTGATGCAGGTGAAGTTTGCGCGCAAAAAGTTCCGGAGCATTCTTTCCCATTGGCTCCCAAGCATCACAGAGGCCGCCAGAAGCCACGAGTTCAGCAATGGATTCCCCCTTCTCAAAATCTGGAAGGCTTTCCACGAAAGGCCCGTTTACGAATGGGTGGCCCGTAATCAGTTTTTCAACGGCAGATGCAAGGCGAGGCGTATGAACCGGTGAAATAGAAGCTGCAGACAATGTAAAGTCACGCAACCGGTCTGCCAGTATTTTCTTGAAAGCAACTGGATCAAGGTCACCCTCGTCTATATTTTGGTCTTTCATGGACGTAACCTTTCAAGCTCTTGGCATAACAGGTGAAAAGAAAGCAATTCGGGCCCTAACCGAAGGAGCTCACCGAAAATCCTTTTGGTCTCTTCGAGTGAAAATCCGGTTTCCTGTGCCGCCGAACTGAAAAAATCAGTCGTTTTTTGGCGACGTGCTGCGGCGGCATAAGCCATTAACGTTTGATCGATCCATAGCAAATATGCTTGGTCGTTGTGCTCAGCCCCTTCAGGGATTTTGGGGCCAGATTTAATTACAGCATGCATGAGT
>JAJRZC010000132.1 GCA_024275435.1 Alphaproteobacteria bacterium | reverse complement strand
CGCTTGCAATCTTTGAAAAACTCACGGGTATGAAGCACGGCTGAGGGACCGATGGGCTCGGAGCTATCGACAATGATGGCGTCGAAGCGTTCCTCTGTCTGTGCGACATACTTGAGGCCATCAGCGATAACGATATCCGAGCGCGGGTTGTCAAAGCAGTCTTTCGGGATTTCAGGATAATATTTCAACGCCGTGTCGATCACTTCGCGGTCGATTTCGACCATGGTTGCCTTTACTACGGTGTCGTGTTTCAGAACTTCGCGAAGAACACCACCGTCTCCGCCCCCAATGACAAGCACGTGCTTTGGTTCTTGCAGACTCATCAAGGGAACATGGGCCATCATCTCATGGTAGACGAATTCGTCGGAAGTGGTCAGCTGTACCACGCCATCAAGCATCAAAACGGTGCCCCAGGTCTCATTCTTGAAGATGACGAGATCCTGATGTTCTGTCTTGATCTCGTGGAGCACTTCTGAAGCTTCGAGCGCCACGCGCCAGTGGGGATGAAATGTTTCTTCAATCCAGCGGTGGGTCATGGGGCAAATCCTTCGATCTTTTTAATTTACGGTAAGTTCTGCGCGCGACATCGCGTTCACGCCGGGTGGTTTTTTGCCACCTGGCGTGAAGTTTTCCAGACTTAAAGACCGGTCAATGTCAAAAAGCGTTCAGGCCGCTTTTTTTTGCGAGATCTTTTGCAGGCGCTCTGGTGCTTTTTTGGCTGCAGCTTGTTTCCACTTGAGCTGTTCCAGTTCCTCACCGCGCAGGTGCTGTTTGACAACCACATCCTCGACGTCGAACGCTTCGCGCAGGACTTCAATTGCCAGATGGGGCTGAGAGTCACCGCACATGAAGACATCGAGCGCTGCATAGTCGGCTTCCGGCCAGCTATGGATGGAGATGTGGCTTTCCGCCAGAACAGCCACACCTGACACGCCACCGTTTGGGGTGAAGTGATGCAGGTGGATGTGAAGAAGCGTTGCGCCTGCCTGTTCTACGCACTTTCGAAGCGTGGCTTCGACGTGTTTAAGGTCATCCAGTCGCCGCGCACCAAACAGATCGATGATCAGGTGGGTACCTGCGAAGCGAATGCCGTCGCGCTCGATGAAGAAGTCTTTTCGTTCATCGGGTGTTTCAAGACGTATCTCAGGTGTTGTCTCGTCACATGCAGCACGAGCTGTTTCATAGGCATTAGAATCGTAAGTATCTTCCTTTTGGGCGGTGCTTGAACGAGTCAAGTCCATCCCCAATTGGAAGAGGGTGTCGTTATAGGCCATAGGACCCTCCCCAACCAGCAGATAGAATTAACCCGCCCGCTCCTTACCTTAGGGGCCTGAAACCTTTGGGGCAGGTGGACGAACGGAGGCCATCCGTATGAGGGTATTGCTCTGAGAAAAGCAAGAGAAAATTGCTCTATTTACCAGACTTTATTTTTTCTGATTTAGCGAAAATATTAACCTAGGGAACTGACAACAATGGGTTGGTCTGTCTTTCGCAATGCTGCCGGGGCGGGCTGGGCTGATGTATAAGGACTGTTTGGGCCCCTTGCGCAAATAATTCAGGGTGGCCATTTCGTGTTTAAAAATGGCGTTTTAAGCCCTGTAGTCGCCTGATGGAAAGCTGTCACATTTGGCGGTGAAAAGACTCAGTTGCCGAACAAACCATCGAGAAGTTTCTTGGCATCGAATTTCTTCTGGCTGCCTGAGGCTTGCCCGTCGTTTCCTTCTGCTGCGTCACTATCTCCAGCTGAACCGTCGCTCAAGATGCCCTCTAATATTTCTCCCAGCTTCTTCTTTTTCTTGTTTGGTGGAGCGGGTTGGGCCTCATCAGCGGGGGTGGCGTCCCCATTTACAGCTTGATTGCCCTGCTCTTGGCCGTTGCTTCCTCCACCCAAAATAGCGTCTAAAATTTCCTGCGGCTTCTTGCCCTTCAGGCTTTTGAGCTTATCGCCGAGCTGCTTGATGGTGTCTACGGCCTGATCTGGATTTGATAGAATTCCGCCAATGTCGGGCGTATAGGACAGGTTGTTGAAGGGTCCGTGAATACGAATGGGAATGACAATCCCCGAGAGGCCCTGCGCACCGCCTTGGCCTTCCAGTTCGGCAACCAGCTTTGGCTTTATGGTGTAGTCAACAGACTGGTTGGGCAGAAAGACATTGCCTTGCCCCGTCACCCGCAATAGTGGGCTCGACAAGGTCAGGTCGGTATTGTTGGCAACGCCAGATTTAATATTGAATGTTGCCGCGAATTCAGAAAAATCCGTTTGCTGCGTGGAAGTGCGATCGAAACCGTTGAAGCTGCCTTGAGAGAAGGAACGTATTGCCCGGGGAATATTAAAGCCGACGATCGCACCATCTTTGAAGGTAAAAGATGTGCTGCCATTGAGAGTTTCAATAATCTGTAGTTGGTTTGCGCCCTGACTATTCACGGCCAGCGTTAAATTACCCGTTCCGGACAGCCAATCAATTTCTGCTGCATCTTTCAGAAATGGCAAGACAGAAATGTCATTGACGGCAAAGTTGGCACTGATCAAGGCGGACTTACTTGACTTTGCATTTACGGTTACAATGCCCCGCCCGCGGCCCTTGTAGAGCTTCATTTCGCTAAGATCTGCCCGCAGCGAACTGTTTTTCAGCGCCACCTTCAAGTGTGTACCGTCGACTTTGATTTTTTTATAGAGAAGACGGCCGACGCTCAGATTGGCGTTGGCATCCACTGCTCCCAGTGACGACAGATCAAAGGGTTCGCTGCTCCAACCGGCGCGCTTTGTATAGCCACGCACCTGCGGGCCTTTTAACTTTGGTGGCTGCGAAAATGCTGGTTGTCCGCTTGCAGGGGAAGCAGCGGGATTTGCCGGGGAAGATGCCTGCCCTGTGGGTGACATGTATTTGTTGAGATCGAGTTGCGATAGTTTCAAGTCCGCCTTGATGTGTGGACGCACGCCGCCCGTAGTCAAGGTTGCGTTACCAGTTGCGGTTGCTCCATCGAGGCCGATTTTGGCGTTCAATATGCTGTGCTTTGAGCCTTTGGATTTCAAACGCCCCTGGATCGACAGTGGGCCGAAACCTTCAACTTGCGGCAGGATGGTCCCCAGCCAACCAGCAAGAGCGCGCATGGATTTCGTATCGGCATTCAAAGCGCCGTCGAGAGTTAGCTCTTCGAGCATTGAGAGTGTGCCCGCGAATGCGGCGTTGACCGGGATCGACTTTATTCGTGTGTCAATTTTTGCCGGGCGCTCCTGCATTAGCATCTTTATGGACGTCAAAGTGGTATCGAAGTTGATCTTTTCGTTTTTCCAGCGGAGGTCGCCGTTTGCCTTCAAGGGTGCGCTAATGGAGGTCAGACCAACAGAGACATTGAGTGCGTCGATGCGTTCCGTGATGTTTTGAGGCACATCGGTGAAGAGAATCGTTCCATCAACAATGCGCACATCGCCAAGCCGTAACTGCTCGAGAGCGGCAATGTTCTTTTGTTTCTTAGGCTGGGTCTGACGCCGATCAGTTGCATTTTCAAGAAACTCTCGAGCTTCGAGGGGGATGGCGTCATTGGTGGTGTTTTGCGTGAT